>JAZDPK010000053.1:0-52722 GCA_043797615.1 Parcubacteria group bacterium | reverse complement strand
GTGTATGCGCAAGCCGGACAACGAAATAATTTTGACATAAATTTGGTGGCAAATAATAGTAATACTCCAAATATGTCATAATTATCGCTATATTAAAATTAAAAGAACATTTTTTTAGTGGCAGATTTTAGAAATTACCCTAATTTAATAAAGTTCCGGTTGGACAAGTCTTAAATTATTTAAATTCAACCGGACTGGATTTAGCAATCTTGGTGTTTTTTACGAGACAAGGCGTCAAATATAAAAGAGTCGTAAATAAAAAAGTCTAAAATCATTCGTGATAATCCGTGTTTATTCGAGTATTTCGTGAATATATGAAACAATGTATAGAAGGCTCCAATGCCATAGCCAGAACAATTAAATTATGTCGTCCGGCAGTCATTTCGGCTTATCCGATCACGCCGCAGACGCATATCGTCGAAGACCTTGCCAAGTTCAAAGCGGACGGGGAAGCGGATTTTGAATTTGTGCGCAGCGAAAGCGAATTCTCGGCCGCGTCCATCGTGCTTGGCGCGAGCGCGACCGGCGTCCGGACTTACACTGCCACCAGTTCGCAGGGCCTTTTGTTAATGACAGAGGTGATATTCACGATCGCCGGCATGCGCTTGCCCGTTGTTTTGACTTGCGCGAATCGGGCTGTCTCCGCTCCGATTAACATCTGGAACGACCAGCAGGACGTGATGGTGGTGCGCGACAGCGGCTGGATTCAGCTTTTCGCGAAAGATAATCAAGAAGCGGTTGATTTTCATATTATCGCTTATAAAATCGCTGAGCAATTAAAGATACCGGTCATGGTCAATGTCGACGGCTTTATTTTGACGCACACGGTTGAACCGGTAGATATACCGACGATTGAAGATGTAAAAAAGTTTTTGCCGGATTACATGCCAACGCCCGGCCAGTATCTTGACGTTGACAATCCGATAAGCCTTGGTTCGTTCGCCACTCCGGACACGTACATGGAGATCCGAAAAGACTTGGCGGTCGATCTGGCGGCGGCGAAGAAGACGATTTCCGGCGAACTTGGCAAGTTCGCAAAAACTTTCGGTCGGGGCGACGGCAATCTGGTTGAATATTACGGTGCGAAAGACGCGGACGTTGTTTTCGTGGCCCTGGGATCGGTGGTCGGCACGGTGATGGACGCGGTGGACGAATTGAATGAAAAAAATAACATATTATTTCCCACGCATTCCGCCGGCGTCGTATCGATAAAATGTTTCCGGCCGTTTCCGGAGGAAGAATTATTAAAAAAATTGAAAAACGCGAAATACATCGCGGTTCTCGATAAAAACATTTCGCTTGGCAAAGAAGGCGTGCTGGCGACGGAACTGAAATCGATCGCGCACAACAATTTAAACGGAAAAATCCAGTCTTTCATTATCGGTCTCGGAGGAAGGGATGTGACAAAGGAGATGATTAAGGATATATATAAGAAAGTGCAAAAGAGAAAGAATGCCACAGAATTCATCGGGTAAATGATGTTTCCATAAGTTAGATATGACAACTTGATCAACTGATTTGCAACATGATCCACATGATTTGTCTTGGATTTAAACAGTTATGGACGAATCAGTTGATCAGTGGCCAATCACGTTGATCATGTAGTTATATCTTGCTATATTATTCATTTTTATAAAGATGTTATGAAAATTTCCAAAGCATTCATACTCCTTGCCGCGTTTATTGTGATGGTCGAATTCGCGAGCCTTGGCTTTTTCGCGCTCGCGCCGACGGTTAACGCTCAAACTCTCACTCCAGCCGAACAAATGAAGAAAGCATTTGATGAAAATAAAAATCTCGACGTGCGCAATCAACTGCGCGTGCCGTTTCCGCAGTGGGAAAACCTCGGCGAACCGACCTGGGAGGAGTGCTCAGATTCGACTCAGGACAATCCGAAGCTGTGCATGAGGATTCCGTGGATCGCCAAGTATATTGGAAATTTATATAAATACGGCATCGTGATCGGCTCGATCCTTGCGGTGATGATGATCATGATCGGCGGCGTCATCTATATGACCGGCGGCGCCAACCCGGCGATGATCACCCGCGGCAAAGAATACATCGTGGGCGCGGTGACCGGCATTATCCTTCTTCTCGGTTCGTACGTTTTGCTCAATACGATCAATCCGGATTTGATTAATCTGAAAACGATTGATGTGGAAGTGGTGAAGGAGCAGCTACAGGTGCCGGATGATTGTCAGTTTATTTTTGACATAAACCAAAGCACTAACGACGATGATCCAACGGTAAGAAAGTTTAAAGGAAAATTAAGTGTGCTAAATTATCCGTTGAGCGTTAAAACTTGCGGTGATCAATTTGACGTCCAAATTTCAACGGCGGCGGCGGGAAATTTTAAAATTGACAAAGACACCAAATGTATGGGAACCAGATGTACCGAAGCGAACAAGGGGTGCACGAACCAACTTTCCGGAAAATATGAATGCGTGCCGGCGTATATGCTCGGAACTATCGAAGAGTATGTAAACAGCGGATTGGCGGAAGCGATGAAACAAGCGAATCCGAATACCAGTCAAAGCGTTATCACTCGGGGAAGCACGGCGTATGTGACCATGTTAGAGCTTAGAGAAGCGTTGACTGACAATGAGATTGGAGAATCAACTTTTAAGGACAGTGATTTGAAATATATGGTTTTAAGCAATACCAATAAATCTCCGCAAGTCGATAAGTATTATTATCCTTTTATTGAAGTTAATGACGTTTCCCAGACAATTGCCAGCGATGACAAATATAAAGTGAATAAAGATGGAAACGCCGTGGCGATTGAAACCGTTGGCAATAAAGTTACTTGTTGTGATGCGCGGTGCGTGTCAAATGCTCCGGGCAAGTTTCAAGTATATGCGGATGAGAATTGTCAAAAATTGTTCACAAAGAAAGATTTTGACAATAGTGTAGTCCGTTTGAATATAGATACAAATAAATTTTATTGTGGAAAAGAAACGCTTTTTGATTCAACAATATTGAATGTCGATGGGAGCGTTGATGCGAGATATGCGACTACACCGTTTCGCGGAGATTTTTGTTTCAACGCCGTGAAAAGGAAAAACAGCGGCGAGGATTGCTCTACTGCCAGCGAATGTAAAAGCAGCCTGTGTTATTTGGGTAAATGCAGTTAAAGCAAAAATTTATATTACATTATGCCATATCAAATGCCCTTCAATTATTTATTAAATCCCGGACACACGGCCTGCGCCGGCTGCGGCGAGCTTTTGGCGATGCGGCACGTGCTGCAGGCGGCCGGACGGAACACGATCGTCGCGAACGCGACCGGCTGCAGCGAGGTCACGACCACCAGATTTCCGACGTCGTCGTTCAAAGTGCCGTGGATCCACGCGAATTTCGAGAACGCGAGCAGTGTGGCGTCTGGAGTTCTTGCTGCTTTAAGAAATAAAAAAAATCCGAATAAAATCCAAGAAATCCGAATGCTCCGAAATAATAATAAAAATGGAAATTCGGAGAATTCGGATTCTGTTTCCAATTCGGATTATATCGTTCCCAATATCATCGCTTGGGGCGGCGACGGCGCGACGTTCGACATCGGCTTTGGCCTGATTTCCGGATCATGGGAGCGCGGCGAAAACATTTTATACGTCTGCTTTGACAATGAAGCGTATGAAAACACGGGCGTGCAGTACAGCGGCGCCACGCCGCTCGGCGCGAACACCACCACCACGCCGCCCGGGAAAAATTCGCTTGGAAATTATACGCAGAAAAAAGACATGATTTCCATCGCTCTGGCGCACGGCTGCGTCTACGTTGCTACAGCCACGGCGGGAAATCTGATCGATGTTGAGAATAAAGTTAAGAAGGCGCTGTCCATTCCCGGTCCGAAATATCTGCAAATATTGGTCACTTGCGTGCCTGGGTGGGCGACCGAGTCGAAAGACACGATCAAGGTCAGCCGTTTGGCCCAGCAGACCGGCGTTTATCCGGTCGTTGAATATGAAAACGGCCGTCTGGTTAAAGCGGATAAAGTGCCAAAACCAGCGCCGAAAGTCGAAGAATATTTGAAATTGCAGGGCCGGTTCAAACACCTTTTCAAATCGGAAGAAGGGAAAAAAGAAATCGCGCTGATCCAAGCGAAAGCCGACGAGAATATAAAAAAATACGGGCTATGATTTAATTTTAAAAATATAAATACGCATTTGACAGGATTTTTTTAAATGATATAATAATCGCATATGGATAATAATGAAATTTCCAATCAAGACATTTTGAGCGCAATAAACGTGTTCGCGGATAAAACCGAACAGCGTTTTGATAAAATCGAATCGGACGTTTCGGAATTGAAGCATGACGTTTCCGATTTGAAAACAGATGTCACGGAAATTCGCTCAAAAATGGTGACAAAAGAATATCTTGACGACAAATTGGCCGATCTGCGCGGCGACTTGGTCGTGCTGATGCGGAAAGAGGATACTAAATTAAAAACGCTTGTCGAAATTCTTTGCCAAAGAAATGTGATTTCAAAAGAAGAAATGAATCAAGTGATTTCCAGGGAGCCGTTTCCGCAAATAATGGTTTAGGATTGATCGACATTTTAATTTAACCGCTGTTCAGGCGGTTTTTTGTTTTCCCGTTCTCTTTACAAAACCGATTCGATTGTTTATAATGCAAGCCATAGTGTCTTAAAAAAATCTATACATTAAGTCGCATGTTACAACTTGATCAACATGATAAACAACTGATCTCCGCCAAAGGCGGATGCGCCTGTGGAGCAAACTGATTTGTCTAAATTATTTAAATTCTAGACTAATCATGTGGATCACGTTGCAAATCAGTGGATCATGTTGTTACCTCGTACATATAATTTTTTCTCCTTATGTCCAATAAAATCTCCATTCGCGGCGCGAAAGTGAACAACCTGAAGAATATCAACATCGATATTCCGCGGAACAAGCTTGTGGTCATCACCGGCCTTTCCGGCTCGGGAAAATCTTCTTTAGCGTTCGACACCATTTACGCCGAAGGGCAGAGGCGCTACGTTGAAAGCCTGTCTTCCTACGCCCGCCAATTTCTGGAAGTGAAGGAAAAGCCGGACGTTGATCAAATTACCGGATTGTCGCCGGCCATCGCCATCGAACAGCGCTACTCGAATCAGAATCCGCGCTCGACCGTGGGCACGATCACGGAAATTTACGATTTATTAAGGTTAATGTTCAGCCGCATCGGACATCCGCATTGCCCGAACTGCGGACAGGAAGTTAATCGCCAAACAGTTGATGAAATTGTGGAAAAAATTTGGGCGATAAACCACAAAGTTAACGTTACAATTTTGTCGCCGATCATCCGCGAGCAGAAGGGCAGCCACACGAAAATTTTTGAAGAAATCAGAAAGGCGAATTATTATCAAGTGCGTTTCGACGGCATTCTCTACAATATTGAAGAGATCGACAACGCGGAAATCGACAAACAGAAAAAGCACACGATTGAAATCGTGGTCGACCGCATTTTGCTCGATCGCGACAAGGAAACGAAAAACCAATTGCGCGAATCCGTTAAAGTCGCCGCCGATTTGGGCAACGGCCTGGTGGTGATTTTGCGTTCGGACAAGGCGGGCGATACGATCTTCAGCCAATTCTACACCTGCCCGAAATGCGACATTGATTTGCCGGAAATCGAACTGCGCAGCTTCTCGTTCAACTCGCCGTTTGGCGCCTGTCCGGTCTGCACCGGACTCGGCACGAAGCAGGAAGTTGATCCTGATCTTGTTATAAACAATCCGCGCTTGACTCTGGCGCAGGGCGCGATCAAGCCGTGGACGAAAATATTCTCGAATCAAACTTCGATTTGGCAGCTGCTTGCCGCCGTGGCTAAGCGCCGCCGCTTTTCCATCGACGAGCCGGTGGAAAAATTGAACGCCCACGCCCGCCAGATCGTTTTGTACGGCACCGGCGAGGAAGAATACGACATCGGCATGAAGAAAATGACGTTCGATGGCGTGATTCCGGGCTTGGAAAAGAAATACCTGGAAACCGATTCCGATTATATTCGAAAAGAAATCGAAAAATACATGCGCATGCACGTGTGCCCGGCCTGCGGCGGCAAGCGTTTGAAAAAGGAAAGCCTGGCCGTGATGGTCGGCGGACTGTCCATCGTCGACTACACGGACGTGGCGGTCAGCGATCTGAAAACATTGGTGGCGGAAATTTTAAAAAGCTTGAAATTCAAAAACAACAAACTGCCGAAAAAAGAATTCCGATACGTGGCCAAGGCGATCCGCGACGACGAGTTCAAAATCGCCGGCGCGATCATCAAAGAAATCGAACAGCGCGTCGGATTTCTGGAGAATGTCGGTCTTGGCTATTTGTCGCTCGGCCGGAGCGTGACCTCGATTTCCGGCGGCGAAGCCCAGCGCATCAGATTGGCCACCCAGCTCGGTTCGGCGCTGTCCGAAGTGATTTATGTCCTTGACGAGCCGTCGATCGGATTGCACCAAGCAGACAACAGCAAACTCATCGACAGTTTGAAAGCGATGCGCGACAAAGGCAACTCCGTTATTGTTGTTGAACACGATGAAGCGATGATGCTCGCGGCCGACCACATAATCGACATCGGTCCGGGCGCCGGCATTTACGGCGGCGAGATCGTTGGCCAAGGCACGCTCGCGGAAATTAAAAAAAATCCGAAATCTTTGACCGGCAAATATCTGTCCGGCAAGGAAAAAATCGAGCTCATGAAAAAAGAAAAGCATGGCAACGGAAAATCGATTGAAATAAAGGGCGCCAAGGCTTTCAATCTTAAAAACATCGACGTAAAAATTCCGCTCGGCAAATTGGTGGCGATCACCGGCGTTTCCGGATCGGGCAAATCGACTTTGATGACGGAAATTCTGGCCAAAGCTTTGGCCCGGTATTTTTACCGTTCGAAAGAATTGCCGGCCGAGCACAAAACAATATTGGGTTTGGAAAATTTGGACAAAGTGATCAGCATCGACCAGTCGCCGATCGGGCGAACGCCGCGCTCGAATCCGGCGACTTATACCGGCGTATTCACTTACATTCGAGATCTTTTCGCCGGCGTGCCGGAAGCGAAAATCAAAGGATTCGACGCGGGCCGGTTCAGCTTCAACGTCAAAGGCGGCAGATGCGAAGCGTGCGGCGGCGACGGGCTCATCAAAATTGAAATGCAATTCCTGCCGGACGTTTACGTCGAGTGCGCGGAATGCAAAGGCCGACGCTACAACAAAAAAACTTTGGAAATCCATTACCGCGGCAAAAATATCGCCGACGTTCTCGGCATGACCGTGACCGAAGCCAAGCAATTTTTCAACGATACGCCGATTTTAAACGAAAAACTGACCATTCTCGAGGAAGTTGGTCTTGGTTATTTGACGCTCGGGCAATCGGCCACCACCTTGTCCGGCGGCGAAGCCCAGCGCATCAAGCTGGCGACGGAATTGTCGCGCTACGCCACCGGAAAAACGCTGTACATTCTCGACGAGCCGACCACTGGTTTGCATTTTGACGACATTAAGCGGTTGCTTTTCATCTTAAACAGATTGGCGGACAAGGGCAACACGGTTTTAATTATCGAACATAATTTGGATGTGATTAAAAATTGCGACTGGATCATCGATCTCGGGCCGGAAGGCGGCGCCAAAGGCGGCTACCTCGTTGCCGAAGGCGAGCCGAAGGATATCGCCGCGTCGAAAAAGTCGATTACCGGGCAGTATCTGAAGAAGGTGCTGGGTTAAACGCGAAACCACGCGGAAAAGTACTTAAGAAGATAATTTTATTTGCGAGCAATTATCAAAATGTAAATTTTATTTAAAAGAAAGGCGACGCAATCTTGAATTGTAAGCTTAAGATGAATATGAAGCACACCTTCACCATCGGCGTTTTTGGCATCATTAGAGACGAATTGAATCGCGTGCTTTTGGTTTTGCGGCACGATTACGATTTGTGGAATTTGCCCGGTGGGGGATTGGAAAAAGGCGAGTCGCCGTGGCATTGCGTGATTCGCGAAGTGAAGGAAGAAACCGGATATGACGTCGAGGTGGTTAAACTGGCCGGCGTCTACAGCAAGCCGGAGCGCGATGAAGTGTGCTTTTCGTTCGAATGCAAAATAACGGGCGGCGCGTTGACTTTAAATGAAGAAGCGAAAGAAATAAAATATTTCCACGTCCACGAAATTCCGAAAAACACCTCGACGAAACAGGTTGAGCGGATTAAACATCTTTTGGAAGGCGGAAATGAAACGATCATGAAAATCCAAACGGGAAAATCGTCGATTGAGCTGATTGCAGAGGGAAAATTGTAAAATTTATTTGCATTAATGGGATTTGTATGAAAAAAAAGACGCAAATTTTGTTTATTCACGGCGGCATGACTTTCAAAAATCGGAAGAATTATTTGCGCTATTTGAAAAACAGGGATATTACGCTTGAAAAGAAAAAACGCTGGTATGACGAATATCTGGAAAAAAATTTGGGCCGGAATTTTCAAATCGCGAGGCCGCGCATGCCGCTGGCGGACAACGCGAAATACGAAGACTGGAAAATTTTCTTTGAACGCCATATTCCGCTGCTCAGAAACAATGTTATCCTGATCGGCTTGTCGCTGGGCGGAATTTTCCTGGCGAAATATTTGTCGGAGAACAAATTTCCCAGGAAAATATTGTCCGCTTATTTGATCTGCCCGCCGTACGACAACAGCCTGCCGGGCGAAGATCTGGTGGGTGGATTCAGATTGAAATCCGATTTGTCTTTGCTTGAAAAAAATTGCAAAAATCTTTATTTGATGTTTTCAAAGGATGATGACATTGTCCCGCTCGCTTTCGCCGAAAAATTCAAGAAAAAATTGAAACATGCGCATTTCACGATTTACGAAAGCAAGAACGGGCATTTTAAAATTTCCGAATTTCCGGAGATAGTGAAGATGATAAAAGCAGACGCGAAAAAACGCTAAACACCGACGCTAAACAACGCGAAACTTCTATGATATTTTAAAAACAAAAGCCCCCTGAGGATGTCCTCTGGGGGCGGGTTGTCAGATGCTGAGACTTTCACCTCTCGGGGTGAAGATCATGACGCTGAACATGCGCATGATCATTCCTTCCGAACGCGTTGAGCTGCAACTAACGGCGGGAGCGCCATCGTAGCCGAGTTCCTCAGTGATCTGTTTCTTGACCATTTCGCTCACCGTCTCATCGTCGGCAGCGGAATAACGGTAGTTGTCGAGGACATCTCTGACTATGAACTTGATTTCTTCGTCAGTCAATTCCTGGTAGGTTTTTTTCAGGTTGACGTTGATTTCTTTTCTTTTGGAGCCTACCGATTTAATAGTGATCTGAATTAATCCATCGAAGCCGAGTTCCGTTTTTATCGCTTCCTTTATCATCTTTTTCATTTCTCCGTCAGAGTCGCACGAATAGCTGCGCGTGAGGATTGATTCGATAGTGTCATTGATTTCGGCTTGGGTCATTTCACGGTAATTCTTCATTTATTCCACCTTTCTATTTGGTTAAAAATGAACAGTTGAGAACGTTTGATTGTATCACATGAAAAATATTTTGTCAACTATTTATTGTAAATATCGTCTAAATTAAGTCAATATTTTATGATTAAAGGTATCATCTTCGACCTGGACGGCGTAATTGTTGGCAAAAGAAAAATATAACCAACGAAAAATTTAGTTTTGAGCTTGGCGGAAATTACAGAGGATTATTTGAACTGGATTTAGTCAGAATAGCCGGCAAAACAGCGGAAAATGTTTATCCACTGTTTTTTATTTGCATTTCGTTATTGCCTTGTTTTGTGTTATAATATAAATAATATATATTAAAAATTAACGTTCTAATTTTAATTCTTAATATATCGTCTAACTATGAAAAAGCTCAATGCACTCGACTGGATTTCCTTGGTTCTGGTCATCATCGGCGGTTTGAACTGGGGTCTGATCGCCGTGTTCAAGTGGAATCTGGTCTCCGCGATCTTCGGATCGGTGGCTTGGCTTGAAACCATCATCTACGCGCTCGTCGGCCTGGCCGCGATCTGGATGATCGTGATCGCCGCGAAACTGGAAAAGAAATAGCGCAGCTGAAATACGCCAAAAAGTTCCGCCGTGAGCGGGGCTCTCCACGCCTCGCTTCGTTTCGTGAAAGTTTACGAGTCGAAGCGGGGCTTTTTGATATTGCAAAATAATTGAAATGATGTTAGAATACCATTGCTTGTCCATTTTTTTAATCTTAATGAAAAGAGCAAAGGAGGCGTGAAATGGAAAGAGACAGCGAATATCAGAGTTATTATGACAAGGCTGAGAGTTTGCGCGGCAAAGTCGTGTATGGCGATGCGAACCGCGAAAGCAACAGCCAATGCCCGGTTACGACCGAGGAGCAAGATTCCATCTGGGCGAAAGCGATTGATCTTTTGAGCAGGACTTTTCGGAATCGCAGTTATTGCAAAGGCATTTACATCGCCGCGACCGATCAAGTTCTAAAGATCATGGAACGTTGCCGCCTGCGGTTGGATGATGGAAATTTTCCGGTCTTCAAAACGGTCTTTTCCAATTCGGATAAGACGCTGGTGGAATTTTCCGATGACGCTTATCGGATTCTTGGCGTCGAATTCGTTGATTAAGATTCAAACGAAGAGGCTTTCGCTAAAGCCTCTTTTATTATTTTTAAATTTGATTTGCTCCTGGAAAAGTGAGATGATTGATCATATGTCCAAGTATTACAATGCATCGCGAAAAGGAAATATTTTCGATCCGAAATCAAAACGGCCATTCAAACTGAGCCGTTCAAAGCTGGATCTTTTTTTGGAGTGCCCGCGCTGTTTTTATTTAGATCGAAGACTGGGCGTGGGCAGGCCGCCGGGCTTTCCGTTCAACTTGAATTCGGCGGTTGACGCGCTGTTGAAAAAAGAATTCGACATTCATCGGGCAAAGGGCAAAGCGCATCCGCTGATGAAAGAATACGGCATCGACGCCATCCCGTTCGCTCACCAGGATTTGAACGCCTGGCGGGAGAATTTCGTCGGGGTTCAATACCACCATGTTGCGACGAATTTCATCGTCACCGGCGCGGTGGACGACGTTTGGATCAACAAAAAAGGCGAACTGATGGTTGTCGATTACAAATCAACCAGCAAAGCCGGCAAGATCATTTCTCTTGATCAGGAGTGGCAGGACGGCTACAAGCGCCAGATGGAAATTTACCAATGGCTCTTGCGGCGCAAAGGTTTTGACGTTTCGAATACCGGTTATTTCGTCTACTGCAACGGACGGCGCGACGCGAAAGCGTTCGACGCCAAGCTGGAATTCGATATTTCCTTGATTGAATATCGCGGCCAGGATAACTGGGTCGAGCCGGCGCTCCTGGCGGCGAAGAAGTGCCTTTGCCAGAATAAAATTCCGGCGGCCGATTCGAAATGCGATTACTGCAATTATGTGGAAAGCAGAAATAACGCGAAACAACGAATAAATCGTTAAATGTCGAAAGTAGATTGCTTCGCTTCGCTCGCAATTAAGCTTAAACAATACATAGTAATCAACCAATCAACTAATAAACTAATAAACAATTTTTATGGACAACGTACAACCGTCGGATTTTCTCGGCGCGCTCGCCGGCATGTGGTTTCTGATGATCGTTTTGATCGCTTGGAGCGTGGCTTGGAAGGGGATCGCGCTTTGGAAAGCAGCCCGGCTCGGGCACACGGCCTGGTTCGTCGTAATGCTGATTTTGAACACGGTCGGCATTTTGGAAATTATTTACATTTTCGCCGTGGCGAATAGGCAAGGGAAGAAAGTGGAATCTTCCAAAGCGTAATTAATAATTGAAAACGAAAATCGCTGACTAAAGTCAGGTGGAAATTTAAAATTTATGTCGCAAAAACATTTTACTGCCGACGACGCCAAGCGCATCGGCGAAACGTTGGGCATTGATTGGTCGAAATTCGACGTCGAGCAATTCCGCATGGGATTGGACGTGGAGCTGGAGCACGGCACTATCAGCCCGGCCACGAACGTGACGAACGACGACGAGACAATGACCGGCAAAATCAGCCTCGCGCATTTGAACGAATTCGCGGATTATTACACGCGGTTGGGAAAAATGGAGAAAGAGGCAGAAGGGGCAGAATAGGGCGAAAGAGGGCAAAGAAGATTATTAAGAATGGAAAACAAAAAACGTCCCGTTTAACCGAGACGTTTTTTTATCGAGAAAATTATTCTTTTTTGTTTGCGCCTTCTTTCATTTTCTTGTGCGCTTCCCGCAGATAATGCAGCTTGGCGCGCCGGACTTTCTGCTGCTTCACCACTTCGATATCTTTGACCGTCGGCAAATTCAGCGGATAGATTTTTTCCACGCCCACGCCGTCGGAAACTTTGCGCACCGTGATGGTCGCGCCCGCCTGTTTGCCGTGGTTCCGCTCGATGACCACGCCCTCGAACGTTTGGATTCTTTTCTTTTCTTCGCCCTTGGCGTTGATTTCGGAAATTTCCTGGTGCACGGCCACGACCGTTCCCGCTTTGACCAACGGGAAATTGCGGTCGATCTTTTTTTCGACGGCCGGAGCGGCGGTTGCCGCTGGTTGTTGGTTGTTTTCTGCCATATTGATCTGTTAAATGTTAATAAGAATATACTATCGTATTATTTTGGTTAAGTCAAGCGTTGTTTCCGTTTGATTATGTTTAGCGCCTGGCGAGCGGTTTCCGTCAATTTTCCTTGTTTGTTGGCAATGACGTAATCATAGTGCTTTTTATCTTTCAATTCAATGCGGGCGTGAGCCAGACGCTTGGTCAATTCTTCTTTGCTGATATCCGGCTGGCGATGCAAAATGCGTTTTTTCAGGTCGCTGAATTTTTCAGGAACAATAAAGAAAGTGGCGCAGCGGTTGCCGTAGGTCGCTTTCATTTTTAGCGCGCCGATTTTGTCGATATTGGCGATTACGTTGTAGCCGCGATTCAGCCAGTAGTCGATGCGCTTCTTCTCCGATCCGTAGTAAACGTTGCGCACCGCGAAAAGAGTGTGTTCTAAAAATTTGTTTTCTTTGATTCTCTTTTTGAATTCCGCTTCAGAGATAAAAAAATAATCTTTGCCGTTTTTTTCTTTCAACCGAGGCGGCCGGGAAGTGGTGGTGACAAGCCGTTTGGTCTTCGGCAAGCGTTTGATTATTTCTTTGGTGACCGAGCTTTCGCCGACGCCGGTCGGTCCGCCGATGGGGATGAGCAATGGTTTGCGCATATTTTTTGACGCTTTCAGCCGAGCCTGGCCAGGCTCGGCTGAAAGCGGTTATATCTTTTTGACGATTTCGTCCACCAGCGCTTCCCTTAATTTGTGAAAATCGGTTTTGCCTTGCGTTAAGATTTTTTCTTTGTATTCCGTTAAAAAATCTTTTTGCTTTTTTAAAAAGGCGAGCGCTTCCTTTTCCGTGTTCAGCTTTCCTTTGTCTTTCAGCTCCGTTGCCAGCTGCATGATCAGGCCGACGAACGCGCCTTCGGTTTTGGCGTTGACGTTCAATAACGCAATTACATCTTTGCCGTCGAGAATTTTTTCCGGCTGGTTGGCGCGTATTGTTTTTATCTCTTGGATTCGGACCAGCATGTCTTGAAATTTTTTCATGTTCGGCCCGCCGCTTTTCGGCACGGTGCAGACGCTGTCCAGATAGAAAAGCATGAGCAGATCCTGGCTGTGGGCGCTGTCGATGAACCTTTTGGCGATCGCGTTGTGGCCGACCTTGTCGATATTCTCGAGCGTCATCGGAAACATGTGCTCGGAAACCATAAATTTCCATTTTTCAATGGTTTCTTTTGGCAATTCCAAGCGGCGGCCGATCTTGGCGGCGATTTCCGCGCCAATCGTGTTGTGGCCGTCGAATCTGATCCGATTTGTTCCGTCTTTTTCCGGCGTTTTCAGCGTCGGCGGCTTGCCGATGTCGTGCAAAAGCGCGCCCAAAACGAATTCGCCGGTGATTTTCGCTTTGGGAAATTGCACTTTGAATTCTTTCGAATCGATTTTTTCCAGCATCATCGCCGTGTGCTGCCAAACGTCGCCTTCCGTGTGGAATTCCGGCGGCTGGGGGCAGTTTTTCAAAGTTAAAACTTCCGGCATGATCATTTCAAGCGCGCCGCTTTTTTCGAACAGTTCGAGCGCGCGGGCTGGATTTTCCGCGAACGCTTTGAGCGTTTCCTTGTTAATGCTGGAATACGGCTCGATTCTTTCCATTTTGGTTTCGGCCGGATCTTTTTTTATTTGCGCTTCGAGTTGCAGTTTGAGTTTGGCCGCTTTATCCGGCTTGCTTTCCATCATTATTTTTCGTTTCAGCGATTGAACGATGTTGACCTCGCGCTCGTCGTTGATAGCCGGCATGAATTTTTTGATCGCGTTCCAGGTTTTATCTTCGATTTTGAAATCAAGTTTGCAGGCGAAACGCAGGGCGCGGAGCATGCGCGAATAATTTTCAAGAATGCGCTGTTCCGGATTGCCGACTGCCCGGATCGTTTTGTTTTTTAAATCTTTCTGGCCGTCGAACGGGTCGATGATTTTGCCGTTTTTCAAATCGTACGCGATGGCGTTGATCGTATAGTCGCGGCGGGACAAATCGTCTTCAATCGGCAAATTGTGGTCGGCTTGCGCTTCGAAATCGCGGTAGCCGCCGGTGTTGAAAGCGATTTCCGTTCGCGGCAAAGCGATATCAATCGGTTCGGTTAAGTTGCTGTCTGTTGGAAGAAATTTAATCACGCCGAAATCGCGGCCCACCAGATCGACGGCGCCGTATTTTTTCAATGTTTTGATTAATTTCGCGATCGGCACGCCCCGGGCGATGAAATCATAGTCTTTCGGCGTCTTGTGCTTCAGAATCGTGTCGCGCACTAGGCCGCCGACCAGATACATTTCAAGTTCTGGCAGTTCTTTGAAAAACGAATCCAAAAACGCCAAGCTTTTTTCTTTTTCAATCTTGGTTTTGAAGCGTTCGATCAATGGATCGCCGTTGTCGTTGCGATTGAGCATATTGGTTACGGTTTTGTCGGACATAAACTTACTTAATAAAGAAGTGTTAGGGGTGTGAGAAGTGGGAGAGGCGAGAAGAGTGGAAAGGTGGAAAATAACTAATGAATATTATTCTGAAGCTAATTAAGTTTATTTGCGAGCCCATGCCTGTAAGTTAATTCACGTTTCGAAGTGTAGCGACGCAATCTTGGATGATTGTCTCAAGCGTTGCCTATGATACGTGGCAGAGATTGCTTCGCTAAATTTTGAAAATTTTGTTGTCAATTTGAAATAAGCTCGCAAAGAAAGGCTTGAATTTTCGCTTGCGTACTTTAGCAATTTATATATTTGTATTGATTTGTAATTTGTAACAACTAAATTTGTTTTAGTATTTCTTCCAGCTCCGTGGGCAATTTCGATTCGTAAGTCTGGATTTTTCCCTGCAAATCCGCAAACGTCAATTTGTTCGAATGCAGGAACGGCCGGCTGATGTCGATTTGATTTTTATTTTTATATTTTGAATTTTTTTTAGATTTTGGGCTTTGAGTTTTGAGCTTATACACCGTATCGCCGACGATCGGATGGCCGATTGCCAGGAAGTGGACGCGGATTTGGTTCGTTCTGCCGGTCTGCGGCTCGACTTTCATGAGCGTGAACTTCGCGAAGCGCTTGAGCACCGTGTATTTGGTGACCGACGGCTTGCCTTTTCCCGAATTTTTCGGATGGGCGGCCATGCGCTTGCCCTCGGCGCTGCGGCTGATCTCGAATTCGATTTCGCCCGTATCTTCCGGCATCTGGCCGCGCACCAGCGCGATATATTCTTTTTTGATTTTGCGTTTTTTGAATTGCTCTTTGAAATTGTCGAACGCGTTCAGATTAAACGGAATTAAGAGCAATCCGGAAACGTCGCGGTCGATGCGGTGGATGATGCCCGGGCGGTAGGGCGTGTTCATCCCTTTGCCCGTTGAAACGCGCGAAACGTCTTCGAGCTTTTTCGTTTTTGGGAATTTTTTGATCAGCCAATCAACGACCGTGTTTGTTTCGTTCTTAAACGTCGAATGCACCAGCATGCCGGCCGGTTTTTCGATTACCAAATAGTCTTTTGTCTTTGCAATAATTTTCGGCTTTAATTTCGGCGCGAAAAAGTTTGCGATCTTATCGAGTAAAGAAGTAGGTGGTAGAGAGTAGATTGTAGTATCTTTGGAATTTAAATTTTGAGTTTTAAATTTATTTTGACAGCGCAGTGCAGCCTGTCGGCACGACTGCGCTGCACTGATTTCGGATTTTGTGCTTTGGATTTCGATTGTCTCTCCAACATTTAAGAACCTGTGCACTTTGCTTTTTTCTCCATTAACTAAAATCAATCCGGCTTTGATCTGCTTCTGAATTTGATTTCTGGTTTCGCCGGTTTTCTCGGTTAAAAACTTGTCCAAGCGCCAGTTTTTGTATTTCGGGTCGACTGTATATTTCATATAAATTCATTCTAACATAAAATTAGCGTAAAAACAAGGGAGAAGCGGATACAACGGATAAAGAGTCGGATAATGCGGATTTCTTGTGAAAGTGGTCTGAATTATCCGTTCAATCCGCTTTTATCCGCAATTTCCGTTTTAATTAAAAAGCCCCGGACGTTTCCAGAGCTTTGCTGTATTTACTGAACAAGTTGCAGAACTTTTTCTTTTGTTCCTTCCGCGTCAGACCGGCCATCTTCGATTTCTTGCGCCATGTTTTCGAGCAAGGGCAGATTTAACGGGTGCTCGTGGATCAGCGCTTTGTGGGTGATAACGTTTAAGTTCGAAGCGCTTTGCAAGAGCTGCTGCAAATCGGTCAGATACCCGTTGACCAAAGTGAGGCATGCATTGTCCGCTGCGGTTTCGAGCATTCCCACGCGACGCTTCAGCTCTTCGAGATTTTTTGCTTCGAAATAGTCGGCGACCGAGGATTCGATTCTCGGCAGGCGGTTTTCCGCCTCGTTAAAATGCTTGGCCAGCGCTTGTTGCCGTTGTCTCAATTTGACAAGCACTTGCTCTAGACGATTTTCGATTTCGATCGCGTCTTGCGCCCGGCGTCTGGCAAAATCCCGTTCGTGTTCATCGTCAAGATTGAAGGCTCGCTTCTCCCAGTATTCCTTTTGCTGGTGAGCCTGGCTTCCCAGCGAAGTGGTTTGTTCGATGATGTCGAAGAACGCCGTGCCCGGGCCGATGGTTTGGTCACGGTACTTGGAAATAATGCTTTTGAAGTGCTGAACAATGAGCGCGGCGCTGTCATTGCCGCTGTTGCCGATCATATTAAGCCGCTGCGAGACGGACTTGGCATTTTTTAAATAATGAGCGCCGGGAAAAATCAGCAAATAAAGCGAAGGAAAAACGCTTGCCAGAACGGCGCCGCCAACGCAACCGATTGGGATGCTAATATTTACACCAAATATTATGAATCCTGCAATGGTAGTTATTATCCCCAGCGTTCCTAATGGTGGATTGCTGAAGAAATATTGCTCAAAAGTTAATGCAAGGCTTTTGCCATAAGTGCTTTTTACGATGAGTCCGTTGTTGTCGTAGGCGCTGGAATTTTTTAGGGAATCTTTTTTTACTTTGTCGTAGATTTTTTCGATATTGTCGCTGATCTTTATTTCAGGTAGCGGATTTTTTCGGTCGCGTCGGCGTTCGCCCAGTCGGCGGAATAGTCTGTTTAACATTTTAAAGAACTTTGATACGCTTTTCATTTTCAACCTCCTTTTGCGGTTAAAATAGTTGATTTTCGAGTGTCATGTAATATTAGCAAATTAAAGCGTAAGTGTCAAGTGTTCGTAATTCGTATGCAAGATTTCATCCGCAACTAAGCATTTACTTTTTCATTAAGTTAAAGTAAAATATAGGTAAGACAATGAAATGCAAATACACTCGCCTTACCTTGCAAATCCACGAGTCAAGGCGGGCGAATGCATACTAATTATACGAACTAATGCGCAGTGTTGCAATTTCCGAAATATCTTCTTTCTTCTCATCACCTTTTAACTTTCTTTTTATTTTTAGACCTACATCAAAGACCTCCCTCCCAAAATCACCAAGCAATATTTACGGCGATTCTTTGCGCGAATCTTGCGCGAATCTTGCGCGAATCGTTATTTCGTGATATAATGTTGGTATAATCCAATAGCCATGTTTAACCCAAAATACAAGCTAACCGATAAAATCGTGAGAGATCTCACCGCCATTGCCGAAGCCAAGGGCGTAATTGATCGCGCAAAAATTCTGCCGCAACAGGAAATTCGCTTGCGCCGCCAGGCGATCATCCGCATGACCCACCATTCCACGGAGATTGAGGGCAATAAATTGAATCTCAATCAGGTGGAGGCGCTTTATGCCAAGAAAAAAATTGACGCGCCGGATCGGGACATTTACGAAGTTAAAAATTATCTTAACGCTTTGAAATACATTGAAAAGACGGTGAAAGACAAAAAACCTATAACGGAAAAAGTGATTTTAAGCATTCATAAATTGGTGACGGATAAAACTTTGGCTCCGCAATATTGCGGCCATTACCGCTCCGGTTCGATTTATGTGGTGCGCAGGCGATTTGGCCAGCCGCAGGAAACGCTATATGCCGGACCGGACGCCAAACGCGTGCCGCTGCTGATGGCGGAATTCGTCGCTTGGCTGCAGGAAAGCGAGACAAAAGAAATAAATCCGGCGCTGGCGGCGGCGGTCGCTCATTTGGAAGTCGCGGCGATTCATCCGTTTAACGACGGCAACGGCCGCACGGCTCGGGCATTGGCCACTTTGATTCTTTACCGGCGCGGATATGATTTCCGCCGGCTGTTCGCGCTGGAAGATTATTACAACAGCGACCGCCAAGCGTATTATAAAGCCGTTAATCTGGGCAAGACCTATGACGAGCGGCGAACAGACAGCACGGCTTGGCTGGAGTATTTTGTTAAAGGATTTAAAAAAGAAATTGATGAAGTGAAAAATAAAATCACATCGCTGTCCGGCCGCAATGCCGGAGGAAAAATAAAATCGCAAATTTATCTTACTCCGGCGCAGTTGAAAATTATCGATTTTTTGGATCAAGTCGGTCGGATTTCCGTGAAAGACGCAGAAGACATATTGTCTTGTCCAAGGCGAACCGCGCAGTTGCATTTGCAGAAATTAAAGAAAATCAAAATGATCAAAGCAACGGGCAAAGGAAAAAACACGGCTTACATCGCCAATTAAAAAAGCGGATTATTTCATCTTATAATATTTTTTATGTCTCAAACCTACATTAAGGATTTGTCTCAAAAAATCAACCTCGAAGTCGCTTTATCCGGCTGGATTTACAATTTCCGTTCGTCGGGAAAAATCGCGTTTTTGCAGCTGCGCGACGGCTCGGGATTCTGCCAATGCGTTGTCGATGAAAAAGTCGTTGACGCCGACAGTTGGAAAACAGTGTTGGAAATGACTGTTGAAAGTTCCGTTGAAATTACCGGTATCGTCGCCAAGCATCCGAAAAAAGAAGAATACGAGTTGCAAGTGAAAAAATTGAAATTCATTCAGAAAGCGGCTGAATATCCGATCGGAAAAAAAGAGCACGGCCCGGATTTTCTGCTGGAAAACCGGCATTTGTGGCTGCGCAGCCAGAAGCAGTGGGCGATATTGAAGATAAGAGACAATGTTATTCATGGCATATGCGATTTTTTGAATCAAGAAGGATTCACGAAAGTGGACGCGCCGATTCTGACGCCGACGGCTTGCGAAGGCACGTCCACGCTTTTCGGCCTGGACTATTTCGACGAGGGCAAAGCGTATTTAACCCAGAGCGGACAACTCTATATCGAAGCGGCGATTTTTTCGCTCGGCAAAGTGTTCGACTTCGGCCCGGTTTTCCGCGCCGAGAAATCAAAAACAAGAAGGCATCTGACCGAATTTTGGATGATGGACGCGGAAATGGCGTTCTACGACCATGCGATGAGTCTGGATTTGCAGGAAAAGCTGATTGTTTATATTGTTGAAAAAGTTTTGGCCGAGTGTAAGGACGAATTGAAACTGCTGGAACGCGACATTTCGCAATTGGAAAAAATAAAAGTGCCATTTGTCAGATTAACATACAAAGAAGCGATTAAAAAACTTCAAGAATTGGGTTCGGACATCAAAGACGGCGAAGATCTTGGCAATGACGATGAAACATTGATTATGAAAGAATTTGATCGGCCGCTGTTCGTGGAAAAATGGCCGGCAAACATCAAAGCTTTTTACATGAAGCATGATGGAAAGTTGGCGTTATGTTCGGATATGCTGGCGCCGGAAGGACACGGCGAAATAATCGGCGGCTCGCAGCGCGAAGACGATTATGACGCGCTTATCAAGCGCGTTCAAAAAGATAATTTGCCGGTCGAGAGCCTCCAATGGTACCTTGATCTGCGCAAATACGGCAGCGTTCCTCATTCCGGTTTCGGCATCGGCCTGGAAAGATTGGTCGGCTGGATGTGCGGGATTGAACACATTAGAGAAACGATACCGTTTCCGCGCATGATTAATCGAATTTATCCGTAACGCATCATTTGATTCATAATTCTATATTAAATTTTATGCAACGAACATTAAACCTCGACACGACAAAAAATATCAAAGAGACCGTGCTCATCGAAGGCTGGATCAACGCCCGGCGCAACCTGGGCAAGATTGTTTTCCTGGACATGCGCGATCGGAGCGCGATCGTTCAGGTTGTTTTGGTGCCGTCGGAACTGGACAAGGAATCGCAGGAAATATTGCCGACTTTGCGGCCGGAATTCGTGCTGCAAATCGAAGGCGTGGTGCAGGAGCGGGGAGCGAAGCAGAAGAAAGAAGACCAGCCCACCGGTAACGTCGAAATTCTCGCCAAGAAAGTCGTTGTCCTCGCTGAAGCGGAAACTCTGCCGTACGATTTAAACGCGGAATTGCACATGGACACGTATTTGGAAAATCTGCCGTTCAATCTGCGCGCGGAAAAATACAAAGCGATATTCAAGATTCAAGCGGCCTTGGTTGAAGGCTTTCGAAAACATTTGCTGTCAAAAGATTTTACCGAATTTCAATGTCCGAAAATCGTAGGGGGCGCGACCGAAGGCGGGGCCAATGTTTTTTCCGTGGACTATTTCGGCCACAAAGCGTATCTGGCGCAGAGTCCGCAATTTTACAAGCAAATAATGGTGCCGGTTTTCGAGCGCGTTTTTACCGTCGGCAACGTCTATCGCGCGGAAGAACATGACACCAGCCGCCACATCAACGAATATTGCAGTTTGGATTTTGAAATGGGATTTATCAAAGATCACCATGATATAATGCAGATGGTTTACGGCACGTTGCAATCCATGATGAAGGAAGTGGGCGAGCATTGTTCCGCCGAATTGAAATTGCTGAACGCCACTTTGCCGGAATTCGTGGAAAACCCGCCGCACCTGAAATTGAAATAAGCGCAGAAAATTTTAGAGGATGAATTCGGCGAAAAAGGCGCGACCAAAGAGCCGGATTTCGAGCCGCATCAGGAAAAATTGATCGGCGAATATGCGAAGAAAAAATGGGATTCGGAATTTTTGTTCGTCACGCACTATCCGGTTGAAAAAAGGCCGATGTACACGATGGAGGACGCTGAAGATCCGGGCTTCACGAAAAGCTTCGACCTTCTTTTCCGCGGCGCGGAGATCGTGACCGGCGGCCAGCGCATCAATGATTACAAGGCGCTGATTAAGAATATGAAAAAGTTCAAATTCAATCCGGACAATTTTAAATATTATCTGCAAGCGTTCAAATACGGCATGCCGCCGGAAGGGGGAATCGGCATGGGATTGGAAAGAGTGACCTGGCAATTGCTCGGTTTGGACAACATCAAGCAGGCGACGCTATTTCCGAGGGATCAGGTGAGAATAGATGAAGTATTAAGCAAAAAATAATCACGAATGAGAACGAATTAGAGCCTGCCTCGCCTTGAAATCATTTGCGTGCGAGTCAAGGCGGGCGAATAAACACGAATTGCTTTTGGAATATAGTCTCGAATAATTCGTTTTGATTCGAGAATATTCGTGTAATTCGTGAATTTATGAGGTTATCTCCACTCCAAAAGTTTATCGTCCTGCAATGCTTGAGCCGCAGAGGATCCAGGATGGACCGCGCCGGACTGGTTAGATATTACGGCGACAGAAAAAAGCCGGATCGAAATCTGCAAACGAAAATCATCACGCGGAGCATTGAAAGTTTAATCGACAAAGAGCTCTTGACCGGCTACGGCGTGCGCACGCCGCACAAATGGTTCATTCGCGAAATCAAGCTGACAAAGAAAGGGATGAGGCAGGGCAAAAAGCTGATCGGCGAGCAGATGCAGCTTCCTTTTAAAAAATAGAATCCCTCCGACTTGGTCAGAGGGAAAATTGCGGGCCCCTTCCTTCAAAAAGGAGATGTATGGAAGAAAAAATGCCGAGAGCACTGCTGCCCAACCCAGGTGGCGCGGAAAGGCAAAACGCGTTGTCCGCTTCAGACTGGGCCCGCGGAGCCCGAAGTTTCGACGCTTTTGCCGTTTCGCCCGATTTTCCTTGGCTGGCAGTCTTGCATATAGATCATAGCATGGCGTTATTTTCTTGGCAAGGGGAGTTTAAAAACAAGGAGGGAAAGGAGGCTATAGGAGATGTGCGCGACAACATTTTCAAGACTATCTTCTTTAGCCTTCTTTGCCCCCTTTAACCTATTTTTTTTCATGGCTTATAATATTGAAATAAAAAATTTTTCCGGACCGCTTGATTTGTTGCTCCAGCTTATCGAAAATGAAAAGCTGGAAATCACGGAAATCGCCATCGGCAGCGTGACCGAGCAGTATTTGGCGCGCCTGGAAAAGCTGGAAATAAAAGATCCGGAGGAATTGTCGGATTTTTTGGTGGTGGCGGCGCGGTTGCTTCTGTTGAAATCCAAAGCGCTGCTGCCGGCTATTGAAGAAGAAGAACAGCTGGACGATCTGGCGCGGCAATTGAAATTGTATAAGGAATTCATCGACGCGTCGAAAAAGATCGAAGCGATGATTAAACTTGGGAAATTCACTTTCAGCCGCGACAAACTACCGGCGAAAACCAAAGTCGAATTCGCTCCGCCGCCGGATCTGAAAATAGCGGATTTGCGCAGTTCGTTTGTTATGATTTTGAAGCGTTTGGAACCGCTCCTGCGCCTGCCGAGCGAAACGATCAAGAAAAACATCAGCTTGAAACAGACGATTTTAAATATCAGAAGCATGATCGATTCAAAAGGAAAATTCGGATTCGGCGAGCTTCTTGGCGCCGCCAACAGCAAAGCCGACGTCATCGTCCACTTCATGGCGCTACTTGAACTTTTGAAGCAAAAGGAATTGCAGGTCAGGCAGAAAGGCGCGTTCGGGGATATAACAATTGAAAAAATATAAAAACGGATAACGCGGATACAAGCGGATAATGCGGATACTTGAGATTGATTGTCTTAAGTTATCCGCGAAATCCGTTTTAATCCGTCTCTTTCCGCTCTTCATATGCTAAAAACAAAAATAGAAAGCCTTCTCTTCATTTCCCATAAGCCGCTAAGCGTCAAAAGCCTGGTTAATTTTTTAAAGAAAGAAAGCGAAACCGTTAAACCGGAAGAAGCGACGCAAATCCTGGAAGAATTGAAAGCGAAATATAATTTTCAAGAAAGCGGCGTGCAGATAATTCAAACCGGGGACGAGTATCAGATGGTGACGAATCCGGATGCCGGCGCTTTGGTAAAGAAATTCATCAATGAAGACATGACCGGCGAATTGACGCCGGCGTCGCTCGAAGCGCTGACCGTAATCGCGTACCGCGGCCCGATATCAAAGGCCGAGCTGGAACAGATCCGCGGCGTGAATTGCAGTTTAATCTTAAGAAATCTGCTGATCCGCGGCCTGATTAAAATGGACGAAGATAAAACGAAAATGAATTTTTTTTATTCCGCAACCGTTGATTTTCTGAAATATTTAGGGATAAATTCGGTGAACGAATTGCCGGATTACCAGACGCTGCATCAAACAGAAACCTTAAATCAATTTTTGGAAAAACAAGGAACGTAACATAATTGAAATAAAATTGTTCTAATTAACCTAATTGCTCTAATTATTCTAAATAATAAATAAAATCAAACGTTAAAATGTCCAAAATAATTGGGAGTTATTTGTTTAGATTTATTTAGGTCAATTAGTATAATTAGAATAATTAGGTTAATTGTCTCTTCTTCATGTTAATCAATTTCCTCATCGCCTTGCTATTATTGTCGCCCATCAATTCAGCTTATCTTTCCGATAATCTTTTTTTTGATATGGCGAAAACGGCCAACGCCGTTGTACCCGTTCGGATCAATCCGGAAAATATCGGCGTGAAAGTCGGCGCTCTGCGCTACGCGGCGATCGACGCGGACAGCGGCAAATTGCTGCTGCAAAAAGACATGAGCGCGCCTCAGCCTTTGGCCAGCATCACGAAATTGATGACGGCGATGGTCATTCTCGATCAAAAGCCGGATTGGCAGAAAACCGTGGAATTAACGAGGAACGACGAGACTGTTGGCGCATATCCGCATATTTACCGCGGAGAACAAGTGAAGTTCATTGATCTTTGGAAAAACGCGCTCATCGCCTCGGACAACAATTCGATCCTGGCGATGGTGCGGATACTTGGTTATTCAACGGATCAATTCGCCAGCCTGATGAACGCCAAAGCGCAGGAATTACAAATGTACAACAGCGAGTTCAAAGATCCGACCGGCTTAAGCGCCAACAACGTTTCAACCGCTTTGGACGTTTCCCGCCTGGTTTACAACGCGATGAAGAAAAACGAAATCCGCGAATCGGTTTTGCAAAGCGGATACAAATTCAAAATTTTGAACAATAAAAAAAGCCGCGAAATCCATAATACCGACGTTTTGGTTTCCAGTTTCTTGAACGACAAGAGCTATGGCTACGAACTGATCGGCGGCAAGACCGGCTATCTGCCGGAAGCCGGGTACTGCCTGGCCGCGTCGATTAAAAAAGACAACCGCAACGTGATCATCGTTGTCTTGGACAGCGGCGCGATCGCGGATAGATTCCAAGACGTGAAAGTGATCGCGGACTGGGTGTTTTCGAATTATCAATGGGAGAAGGGGAAATAGGGCATGAGAGGGCAAAAGAAGGCAAAGAGGGCGAAGAAAAAAACGGAAAAAAGGTAACAAAAATATGTGCATGCCTTATTTCCCTTTTATTGCCTTGTTTTGCCTTATATTGCCTTTAATTAGATTATGAAAATTGGAATTGATTGCCGCCATTTCTACGATGTTCACATCAACGCCGGCGCCGGAATCGAGCGCTATGTTTATCATTTGGCGAAAAACCTGCTGCGCTATGATTTGAAAAACGAATACGTTTTATTTTTCTACAGCGATATCAGTCCGGAGACGATTCATAAGGTCAAAGGCCGCAATTCGCGCGTGAAAATCGTGAAATTGTTCCGTTCCGAATCGCGCATTCCGCTGATCGACAGCCATTGGCGCTTTTCCGGCCTGTTAAAAAAAGAAAAACTGGATCTGGCGATTTTTCCGGCCAATTCCATGCCGCTGTTCTACGGAAAAAAATCGATTTTGGTTGTCCATGACTTGGCCATCTATTTGCATCCGGAATGGTTTCCGGAAAAGCAATGGTTCAGCACGCATTTTGTCGTGCCGCGAAGCGTGAAAAAGGCGAGCGCGATTGTCGCGATTTCAGAGAGCACGAAAAGCGATCTTGTTAAATTGTTCAAAGCGCCGGCGGAAAAAGTGCGCGTCATCTATTCCGGAATAGTCGTGAAAGAGGGTTACCTTGACGAGGAAGTGGCCAAAGTGAAGAACAAGTTTAAAATCGTTGGCGATTACGTTTTGTTCGTCGGCACGATCGAGCCGCGGAAAAACATTTCGAATTTGATCAAGGCCTTTTCCAACTACCTTTTTGAAAACGAGGAAAGCGATCTGACTTTGGTCCTGGCCGGCGTCCGTGGCTGGAAATCCCAGCTGATTTTTCAATTTTTAAATGAGGCGAACAAGCGGCTGGCGAATCCGCGGATAAAATACGTCGGCAAAGTCAGCAACCGGGAGAGAAATATTTTGATAAAAAATTGCCGTCTTTTCGTTTTTCCGTCGCTCTACGAAGGCTTCGGCTTTCCGATTTTGGAAGCGATGGCGCTCGGCGCGCCGGTTGTCACGGGAAATAATTCGTCATTGGCGGAAGTGGCGGGGGAGGCGGCTTTGCTGGTAAACGCGGAAGACGTGAATGATATTCGACGGGCGATCGGCAAAGGCGTAAGCGATAAATATTTGCGCCATCAGATGATCGCCAAAGGCGCGGCAAGAGCGGCTTCTTTCACTTGGGAGCGGGCGGCGAAGGATTTTATTTCCTTGTTGAAATAATTTTTTTTAAATATATTTTTAGAAGTTTTTTGTTAATTGAACAAAAAAGGAAAAGTGCGACGGGGGTTTGGGGTGGCGAACCCCGCATAACTCACTCCGTTCGTATTCGGGGCAAGCTAAGCTTTCACACAGGCGCCTGCCCACCGGAGCTTTAGCGTAGGCGGGCATTGAGCCCCCCAAAAGTTTTTGCTACTTTTTAATTATAAAAAGTAGAAGAGAAAAAAATTATGCTAAAAAAATCAGCCTAATGAAATCTGATTTTTTTATTTCTAAAGATTTAAGTTTATGATTGCGATTTCCGGCTTGCAAAATAATCGGGCGCGGGCGCCGGATTCGCCAAGTCCGCTCGTGATATAAAGATAATTATTTTTCAATTTAAACAATCCGTAGTCAAAAGCGCGGCCAAGATTGGTCGGAACAGGCACGATCGGCCCGATCCACGGCAGACGGAATTGCCCGGCGTGGGTGTGGCCCGACAGAATTAAATTAAAATCTTCGGATTTATTATCCAAAATTATGTCCGGATTGTGCGCCAGCAGTATTTTGGGGATGCCGGCCGGAATGTCCGCCCCGGCTTTAGTTAGGTCGGCGCGGCCGGTCCAGATGTCTTCAATGCCGCAAATCGCGATGTTTGAACCGTTAACCGTTAAAATCCGATTGGCGTTGTCCAATATTTCAATGTTCCATTCTTTGAAAAGCTTGCGCAAGGAAGCGGTATTGTCGCGATAACGCTTGTCGGCCGGACGGCTTTGATTGAATTCGTGGTTGCCGGTTACGGAGAAAACCGGAAATCTGTCCGCCAGATTTTTCAAAGGGGCGAGATAGCCGGCTTGGGCTTCCTTATTTTCAATGTAATCGCCGCCGAGGAGCACGATGTCCGGCTTCAGTGCGATGATTTTGTCAACTATCTTGGTTAAATAGCCGGCTTGCTTGTACGGCCCGAGTTGCATGTCGGAGATAAAGGCGATCTTCAGCTTGGCGCTGCCGTCTGCCTGGTTCAGATTGATATTGACGTTTGTTATCGCCAGCCGTCGCGGCTCGATGAAGCTGCCGTAAAATACAAAAATAAAAATTAAAACGAGCGGAATTAAAATAGCCGATCTTTTGATCCTCGTGTTTATGCCGCTTTTTTTGTCGTAAAAAAAAGAACGGACGATTATGTAAATCCAGTAAGCCGAAAAAAACAAGATGAAAAATATGGCAAACTCGAAGATATAATGCATGTGAATGTGGATTTAGACTGAAAAGATTGTAGCATCATTTGATTTAAAATAAAAGCGGCCGGAAAGGTCGCTCGAGGCGTCGAGTCTTTTCCGGCCGATAAGTGAATGAATTTTACGAAATGCCCAGTTCACGATCGATTTGTTTGCATTCCGGGCAGCCGCAGATTTTCCGCAGAGCCGCCGCATTCTCCGCCTTCGGAACGTCCAGCTGCAGCGCCAGTTTCCGCGCTTCGACGAACGCATTGTTGAACAGGCAGCGGGCGATGTCGGGGCAGAGATCCAGGATCGTTTTGGCGATGATTTTTCGCGCTTCGGTTTCGTCGTATTTTTCCAGGCCGAGCACCGCGTTGCCGCAGGCGAAGATCGCGAGCCCCACGTTCGCCACGTAGATGGAATGGTTGCTGACGCAGAAGTCGTAGTTGATTTGTTCCGGCGAAAGCTTCATGGCGTAGAGCACGTCCTGCACGCGAGGAATTTCAGGCACGACCGCTTGGCGGCAGTAGTTGAAGCGGATGCCGGCTTTTTTCAGGTTTTCGAGGTTCATTTTTTTCTCCTTTGTTAGAGTAGCGATTTGAAAATGGATTATATTGTGAACTGATTAGTATAGCGAATCAAAACTCAAATGTCAAGGCCTTTTGATCAACAAAAAAACAGCGCGTCGCGTTGTTTGATTTTGCATTTTTATTTTGAATTTAAATGGTGACGGCGGGTGGAGTCGAACCACCGACCTAGGGGTTATGATTCCCTCGCTCTTACCAACTGAGCTACGCCGCCATGTTCAATATTTAATATAGTAATAATTTGGTAGCGGGGGCCGGATTTGAACCGGCGACCTCCAGGTTATGGGCCTGGCGAGCTGCCAGCTGCTCTACCCCGCGACAATTGTGCTGATATTATAATATAAATTTAATAACAATGCAAGAGGCGGCAAAAGCGAGTTAGTTGTAAAATAAAAAGAGCTTTCCCGCGCGCAGGCGAAGCTCTTATTGGTTTTAATTCTAAACGGGCAGAGAAAAAATCCAGATCAGAGCGGAGGTGAAGCAGATATTTCCGTTAATCCCGGTTCGATAGGCCAGGCCGGCGGAAAGTTTGAACCAGCCGGTAAGGGTTGCGCTGACCGCCGGCCCGATCGACGCGAAATATTTTCCGTTTGAAAATTCGCTTCCGGCTTCGCCAACGAATCCGAAAGACAAATGTTTGTTCAGTTTCCAGAAAATATTTCCGGCGCCTGACAGTCCGGCGTTCGGCCAGCTCCAGAATTGAACGTTGAAAAGCGCTTCGGTTTCTTCTCCAACGAAAATGTATTGCAGCGACATGATCGGCGACATTTCGCGCGGATCCGAGTTCCAGCCGCCGAGCCAGAGGATCGACCGGCCGGCGCCGAATTCAAAGTATTCGCCGTCGTTGAACTGAAATCTGACGCCGGAATATTCCAGGCCGTGCAGATTCGCCGACGGATCGCGCCTGAGAACGGACGAATTTTTCACCTGCGAAATGTTCGGATCGTCCTGATCGTAAAATTCTTCGATTTGGCCGAGGCTAACCGCGATGTTTTGGGCATAAGCCGCGCCAACGTTCAGCGCGATTAAAAAAGCGAGAACGGCGATCAAGGTTTTCATGTCTGCCTCCTTTGTTAGTATCAATGAACCCGCGTCTATCACAACTTACAATGGATTATTGAAATTGTCAACATTCACTTAAAAATAAAAGAGCCAAGGTCTGAATGCAGACGATGGCTCATGAGTCGGTTTTTCAGAGATCGATTCTCACTCCGAATTTGATCATTGGTTGATTTCTCGGGATCGTGTCGCTGAAATTGAGAGGATATATTTCCGCGTCCAATTTCACGCCTTTGCGAAGATCAAAGGTTACTCCGAATCCCGCCCGATTGGTCAGATTCAAACCAGAATTGAGTTGGTAGCTCTCGAAATTGGTTCCGACCGACAGGATGTCGTTGATGCGCACGCGGATTTTCGCGTCAACGGGTTTTCCTCCCAAATAATTTCCGGGAAACAAGTTGCCGACGTTCGGGACGGCGAGGTTTTCGAAAATGATCTTCGGTTTGAATCTGTTCCGTGCGGCTGCGTTCAGTTCGCTTTCGAGAATGGTAATGTATCCGATATTCCATTTGTCGGAATATCCGGGCGCATAGCCGATAAAAACCTTTTCACCTTTATTAGTTGTTCCCTTCTCGAAAAAGAAATGGACGTCGGGATGCAACAGAGCGGTGGTTTCGCCGGCGCGCAAGTAGTGCCGTCGTTTGCCCAACCAGTCATAGTAATCCTGGACAAGCTCGTTTTCGATCTTCGACTGGTACTGGTGCCAGGGTGATCCGGCATAGAATTGCTCGGCTCTGGCGGTGTTGACGATCAAAAGAACAGCGATGGCAACGAATAAACAGGTCAACCGTTTCATTTTTTTCTCCTTTTGTAAAAATTTAGCATCTATATCAATTCACTTAACCTCAATTTCATTGTAGCCCTTGATTAAAATAATACAATAGGGGTGTTGACAAAGTTGTCAACACGGTGTAAAGTGGTTTTTCGTATGGTTAGTTTGACAATTTACCGGGTGAAAAGCCCAAAAACCGAAGGAGGAAAAAAATGAGTTCCACCGTTGGCATTAAGAAGAATCAAAGCAAATTGAATAAGTTGAAAAAGGAGCTGGAAAAAGCGATCAAGAATGAAGCGATGACTCGCGCGAAATGGAACGAAGAATTCAACAAGTACAACGATGCCGTCGAAATCGCCATGTCCTGCTGGAAGCCGCGCAACAAGAAGGAGCGGCGCATCAAGGAAAAAGCGTTGGGATTCAGGCCCAAATCCCATGCATCGACGAAAGAGCGCGATCAATTCCGCAACGAACGAGAAAACATCAAGGCGAATATTTCCGCGATTGAAAATGAAATCAAGGGCATCGTGGAAAAGATGGAATATGAGCGTAAAAACACGGACAGCATCGTTGATCATGTTTTCAGTCTGAATAATTCAGTGGTGGCCGCGCTTTTGAATCGCAACGCTTTTCTCAACACCAATCTTTTCCATCGCTTGCGGGTCGTAAACCAAAAAGGCAAGCCGCTTTCCCAGGCTACCATCATCAATTCCGAAAGCACGCGGAAAGCGGTGGCGCTGGTCAATACGATCACGAAGCTGGATCCGGAATTGGCGAACAAAGCGCAGACGCTGATCCAGCAGTTCTTCGACCGCATCACCGGCAAGGCGGAGATGGACCGAGACATGCTGGCGATTTACGAATTAACCAAAGGTTTATTCGTGGAAAACACCACGTTCAAGCCGGGCGAATTGCTTTATAAATTTCTGATTCAGGAATTCAACCAGTCGATTTTGCCGGAATTGGTCGAAGCGCAGAAGCTCTTGAAGCAGAGCCTGCGTTCGGAGCGCACCAATACGTATATCCGGCTTTATGAACGCAAAAGCCGGGGTGAAAAGTGGGTTGAAGTCAAGCAAAGTTAGTCCGCGATTATTGAATGTGCCAGTCCCAAGCGAAACGCCGCCTGGGACTTTTTATTTTTTTAAAAATAAAACGCTCTCCTGGTCTCGGCCGAGAGAGCGTTAGCGTGCGGAATAATTCAGCTTGGTGAAATGGCGCCAGGCGGTTTGATCCGCGTCTTCGTTTGCGGGAAATTTCCTGGTGATCGGATCGAACGCGCAGGCGCCGGCGCGGCAGATTTCCATGAGCAGCGCCTTCTGCCAGAGGCGTTCGGCTTCTTCATTGGTAAAGCCGATAATGCGCTTGTTGCTGGCAACGATGATTTGCAATTCGCTGACAAGTTCGTGCATGAGCGCGCCTGGTCGGAGCCCAAGGATTTCGATCGGCGGCACGTGGCAGGGGTTTTGCCGGCGATACTTTTGTTCGAGAACGAACAGATTTCTCAAAAAATCATTGGCTGTCATTATTTTTTCCTTTGTTATAGTTGAATAGCGCATTGTAGCCGCTTTTCGCCGAATTGTCAATAAAAAACCGAAGAAGTGAGATTCTTCGGTTTCGGTTCATGGCAGGCCGTGTTTCTCGATATATTTGAACAGAGGCAGTCTTTGGAAAACCGGTTCTTTGTCGTTGAAAATCCGGAACATGCCCTTCGTGTAGTGGTTGCTTTTGATGACAAGGTCGCCGTCGCCGGTCGCTTGTTGCACAATGTCGCTGCCGGGCGGTTGGGTGATGAGTCGTTCTCCGCCTTTGCCGTCGCGAATCACGAGGTAAAAGCCGTTGTTCAGTTTCCACGTGTAGCGTTGGCCATTGATTAAAGTTGCAACTGTAAATTCTTGTCCGGGCTGAAGGTCAATAAGCACGTTGTCGTAAAACAGCAGCCCTTTGTTCGACATGCCCGGCGGAACATACGGCGTCAGCGGATCGTTGCCCAAAGTTTGAATGGCTGACGGGTTGAATTTGGGCGGTTTGTCCGGAATGAAGAATTCAACGATCGGTTTGCCGATGAAATATACGCCAAGAACAAATCCAGAGATCATCACTATTCCAGTGACGAATATCCAAAAATTTTCCCAATTGAATTTTTTCTTTTCAACCGGTTTTTTTGTTTCTTCGACGTTTGTTTCGCGTTTATCCGGCTTGTCCGGTTTCTTGACGCTGAAAATTCTGACGACGCCGAAGATCATAACGATCATGAAGGCGCCGGCGCCGATAAGCAGCTTTTGCCAGAAAACAAAGTCGGTGAGCGCGTTCGACGCCAGAGTGGCGGCGAAGAAAAAGACGACGGAAACGATAAAAACGTTCATGATCCGATGGAATTTCTTAGTTTGCATGGCGTTCACCTCATTTGATCAGCGTTGATTTGACTTCGAATATTTTCGCGACCAGTGAACTGATCATGTTCGAATCGACAAGAGCAAAACCTTTGGCCTGATTTTCGTACAGTTTCTGTGTGATTTCCATGCCGCGAATGGTCATCATCGCTTCCGTGTACTTCTGCTGTCCCAATGCCAAGACGGTTATGCCGCAGGCCGCGGCGGTTTTGTCCAGTATCATGGTTAATTCAATGCTTTTCTCAATACCTTTTTCAACACCTTTACTCATTCCTCTAAGGCGTGAAATTTCGACTTGCAGTTCCGCTTCCACTCTGGCCGCTTCCTGTTTGTAAATGTTTGCGTTAATGTCGAGCTTGGCTTTCGATGAAGCAAAATACGATTGTTCTTCATCTTTTTTGACGAAGTTCAAAGGCACGTTCGAAGTGATCGATCTGATTTTGAACGGATACTGCTTGTCTTCGAAATATTTTTGCAGTTCCGCTTGGACCTGTTTCATAATTTTTGATTTGGCGGCGCGCGCTTCGGTCAGCGGCAGCTTTTCGATTTTTTCGCGGAACAGGGTTTGAAACGGATCTTTGACGTAGTCGGCTTCGATCCGTTCCCTGGCTTCGACCCACGTCGCGTTCGGGCTGAGCAAGTTGTAGTAGTTGCGCAGGCTTTCTTCTTCGTTTTTGCCGAAAGCGGAAATGTCGATCGTGTAATAGAAGCTTTCCTCTCCGGTGTAAAGGTCGATGCCGGCGTCCGGGCGCCCGCTTTTGTCGCTGTCGCTCGGGTCGGAACGGACATTGACGGTGAAGGATGGAATGTTCATGGTCAGCACTTCGGTGGTGATTTCGTCTTTCTGTTGCACCCACGGCCAGCGGAAATTGAGATGAATGCCGGTGTTTTTCGTTTTTACCGGCTTGACGCCGAAATCGGCGAAGAGAACCGCGCGCCTGGCTTTCGGCACGAAGTAGATGATCGCTTTGGCGTAGAGCGCCGCGATTATGAGCAGAACAGCGATTATTCCCGCGATGATTATCTCTTGCATGGCAAATGCCTCCTTTATTATTGTTTGTTAATGTTCAGAGATTGTCTATGGTATATTAACACGCTGTTTTTCATTGTCAATTAAATTAGGACATTTTTTAAACAAAAAATCAAATGCTTGCGTATTTGATCAATAGGTAATGCCGCTGATTCCCTCGACAAGCTCGGGATAAACTCTGTCGAATCGACATGAGATTAATCCTGAATAATTTGAATTTTGGGCTTTGTGCTTTGAGTTTTCTCGCTCCTGCGAGACGCTGGCCTGCCCTGAACTCGAGCGAAGCGAGTAGTTCAGGGTGCCGCCGGTCGGAGTCGAACCGACATGAGATTGCTCCCACGGGATTTTGAGTCCCGCGTGTCTACCAATTTCACCACGGCGGCGCAATATTTTTGCTTTGATTGTAGAATAAATAAACATTGTTGTCAAACGGTTAATTATCGTTTATAATATAGTTATTCATTACGTTAAAATCCAATATGGCGAAAATCATCGCGGTCGTAAATCAAAAAGGCGGGGTAGGCAAAACCACCACCACCATCAATCTCGGCGCATACTTGGCCGAGCTTGGCAAATACGTGCTGATGGTCGATCTTGATCCGCAGGCGAACGCCACGTCCGGACTGGGCGTTGATTATCAGAGTTTAACCTCGGGCATATATGAGGCGCTGTCCGGCGGGTGTTTGATTCGCGAGATTATCCAGCCGACCGATCATGTGGGTTATCGCATTGCGCCGGCCACGCCGTCTTTGGCCGGAGCCAACATCGAGCTTGTGAATATTCCAAACAGGGAGTTTCGTTTGGCCGAGACTTTGCTCGAAGTGCGCAGCGATTACGATATAATTTTAATCGACTGCCCGCCGTCGCTCGGCCTTTTGACCGTGAACGCGCTGGCGGCCGCGGATTTTGTTTTGATTCCGATCCAAGCCGAATATTACGCTTTGGAAGGATTAGGCCAATTGCTTGAAACGATTACGCTCGTGCGGCAGAATTTGAAACCGGAACTTGATATTTTGGGCGCGGTAATCACCATGTTCGACAAGCGAACGCGCTTGTCCGATCAAGTGATGCAGGAGCTGTACAAATTTTTTCCGAATAAAATATTCCGTTCCATCATCCCGCGCAACGTCCGCCTGTCCGAAGCGCCAAGCCACGGCAAGACGATCCGCCATTACGATCCGTCGTCCAAAGGCGCGAAGGCGTATGAAAAATTGGCAAGGGAAATGATTGAAATTCTCGGATAGAAGATTCAAAAAAGTTAATTTATAGTTGATTGATAGTTAATTCAAGTTTATCAATTAGATTATTTTACTATGCCGTTTGAAAAAATGGAAAATCTATGGATTTGGAAGGAATCGACTGAACTATGTCATATTATAAACGAATTGAACAAAGAGGTTAAAGGAGAATTTGAACTGAAAAATCAAATTGATCGTTCTTCCCAATCTGTTCCAGCAAATATATCGGAAATGTTTGGCGCTTATTATTATGAAATAAAGAAACAGAGTTTGAGAATTGCCAGAAGAGAAGCGTATGAAACGATAAATCACATTGATAAATTTAAAAGTAGAAAGCTGTGGAGTTATGATATTTGCGATAAATTAACAGGCAGATATAAGAAAGTGATTTTTGGCATTAATAAATACATCAAATATTTAAAAAATAAAAAGAACGATTCAATTGAAAAGTAATCTTAATAATCAACTACGAATTAACCATAAATTAACTACAATCAACTATTTCTATGTCTAAAGTAATGGGTCTGGGGCGAGGATTAAGCTCGTTGATTCCCAAAAAAATCGCTTCCGACGTGATATCGGAAGACAACAAAAGCATTCTGTTCGGCCGCGAGTCGGACAAAGTGATGCAGATTCCGGTTGAATTGATCAGCGTCAATCCGCAGCAGCCGCGCCAGGTTTTCGATCATGACGGGCAGGAAGAATTGATCGAGTCCATTAAATTATACGGCATCATCCAGCCGATAATCGTGAGCCGGAAAGAAGACGGCTATGAGCTGGTGGCCGGCGAGCGGCGTCTGCGGGCGGCGAAAATAATCGGCTTGTCATCGGTGCCGGCGCTTGTCCGCGAGGTTAAGGAACAAGAAAAATTGGAACTGGCGCTGATCGAAAACGTCCAGCGCCGCAATTTGAATCCGATTGAAAAAGGCGTGGCGTATCAGCGCCTGAGCAATGAATTCAATTTAACGCAAGAAGAAGTGGCGAAGAAAATGGGCGTGAGCCGGGCGGCGATCGCCAATGCGATCCGGCTTTTGGATTTGCCCGAGGATGTGCAGAAAGCGGTCGCGGAAAATTCCATTACCGAGGGGCACGCGAAAGTCATCGCCGGTTTGGAAACGGAAAGCGAACAGCTTGATTTCCTGAAAAAAATACTGCAATACAATTTTACGGTGCGCGACGCCGAAGCGGAGAAGCGGCGATTCGAAAAAAAGATCGTCAGCCGTCACCGCCAGTTCAAGGATCCGATTTTGGAAGAAAAGGAAGATCGCTTGCGCGGCAAATTGAATACCAAGGTGAATATAAAGAAAAAAGGAGAACGCGGTCAGATCATCATTGATTTTTATTCAGACGAAGAGCTGGATTCGATCGTGAGAGGAATCGCGGGGGAATAAAATAAAATTTAAAATTCCGCCTGACTTCAGTCAGTGATTTAAGTTCGCGCGTTCTGACTGAAGTCAGGTTGAATTTTTTAATAAAATTTTCAGCACTATGTTTGGAAGAAAACCAGTAATTGTCATTTTAATGTGCGCCTTGGCTTTCAGCGCAACTGCTTGCACGAAAAAAGAAGGCAACGCCAAAGAACTGGAAATGCGGGCGGGCGTGGTGAAGCAAGCCGTGAAAGACTGGCGCATTTACACCAATCCGGCTTTCCGCTACGAATTGCGCTTTCCGCAAAATTGGGATTACGCGAGCGGCGGCGAAGACGGCGCGGCGGCGGCGCTTTTCCCGCGCGGCTTGAACAGCGAGACGGACGGCGTTTTCATCCGCGGCGTTTCCAATTGGGCCGAGCGCTATGATCTTGAAGAGTTTTATCGGCATCAGCCGGTTGATCTGCTTAAATCAGAATATGCCGGGGAAGAAATTAAAATCGGGAAAATGAAAGGCGTGTGGTTCAAAGACGTGACCGGCCGCGTGCCAGGGAAGCCGGATCAGAAAGTCGATCTGATCGCGTTCGAGCTTGCCGACCGGATTTTGGAGATCGAAATAAGAAGCGATTGGGATATCAGCGCCGAGATTGTGAACAGTCTTAATTTCTACGGTATCAATTCGCTCAAAGATTTGCCTGAATATAAAAAATAAAACGAAGCAAACCAGAAAATATTTCAAGACTGCTTCGGCTGTTTTATCAAAAAGCCCCGCAGTTGAATGAAAAAAGCCGGGGAAGGGCGCTTCTCCGGCTTTTATTGACTAATTTGTTGAACAATTTTTACTTAAGATGCATGCGAATATGGGCAATCTCTTGAAAACCGGATCTTTGTCAGAAAACATTCTGAACATGCCCTTTGCGTAGCGGTCGCTTTTGATGACAAGGTCGCCATCGCCAGTCGCTTCTTGCACGATGTCGCTGCCGCACGGTTCGGCGATCAGTTTTTCGTGTCCAAGTCCGTCGCGAATCACGAGGTAGAAGCTGTTGTTCAGCTTCCAAGTGTAGCGCTGGCCTTTTACCAGAGTCGCGACCGTACATTCCTGTCCGGGCTTAAGATCGATCAGGACGTTGTCGTAAACCAACATTCCTTTGTACGAACAACCTTGCGGAATGTAGGGCGTGAGCGGATCGTTTCCCAGCGTTTGGATTGCCGTGTGATTGCATTGAGGCGCCGGTTTTGTTTTTATAAAGGTGTCGTACGCATCTTCGACCGCCGGCTTGAATAGGAAAATCGCGAAAAGCGCCAAGGCCGGAGCCATGATCGCGCCGGTGGCGAATATCCAGAAGCTGTCCCAGTTCCATTTTTTCTTTGCAGCCGGTTTTGCCGCGGGAGTCGTTGTCGGCGGTGTAGTCGCACTGGCGGCCGGAGACGGGATCTTTTTCAACAGAATGTACAATCCTACGACGAAAGCCGCGAGGCCGAAGCCGCCGCTCGCAAGCAGGCTGTATCCATCCGCCCAGTTTGCGAATTGCCAAAGGCTGATGAAAGCGGCGAGCGCGACCAGCAAGGAAACGCCGATCAGCCGCGTGAACGGAATCAAATCGAGTTTTTTCATGATTTTTTACCTCCGGTTTCGGAAATCGATTGGGCTGTAGCGATGATTTGCGCAAGGGCGCTTTCACCTCCATTCAAGAAATAAATTTTATTCGGACTCCCCAGCACTTTTAAAGCTTCGCGCTGAAGAAAATGTTCGGCGATTTTTCCTTTTCCTTTCAAGTCATCGATACCGTAGTTCTTTTTTAGCGCGTCGAGAGTGATCTGCTGTTGTTCCGCGTCAAGTTTTGCAAGCTGGATTGCTTTTTTCGCTTTGATCAGATCCAACTCGGTTTGCGCGTTCGCTTCCAAAATATCGAGTTCTTTCTGGTCTTTGGCCGCTTCTTTTTTGGTCTCGATAATCGCCTGCGACTCGACGGCTTTTTTCAGATCTTTGTCTAATATTTCCATCGGATCCTGCATCGTTAAATCTATCGCTTTGACAGGCAATGATATTTTCTCAATATTCAAAATCAATTTTTCTTTCACTTGCTTGATAATGGAGTGTTGATCTTTTAGAACTTCATTCAATGTGAGGCTGGCGACTTTTTCACGCAAAGCGTTTTGCGCGACATCCTTTAACATTTCGAATATTTTTTTTTCATCCAGCTTGTTATTTTCAAGAAGCTGAAAATAGTTTTTCAGTTTTTCTTTGTCAGTGCTGTCGCATTGCGCTTGGAAGGAGTCCAAATCGAAATTTCCGCTCGGCAAAATTAATGTTTTCGCTGATAAGAAATTTTGGAGATCATCATCGGTGATTGGGTTGGGCTTTTTTTCGTAGGCGTGCGCACCCGACAGCTCGGTCATAACTTGATTGATGTTAAAATAATCTTTAATCAACTCAAGAATGGCTTGTTTGTGTCCAATGCCGTTAAAATCAAGCTTCCACGCCAAACTGGTTTCTTCGCTTGTTGAGAGATAAACAATAACCGCAACAGCGCCGACCGCCGGAAGGAATTTTAACACTGGAACTTTAATATGCGGAATATCATCCGTGTGCTGGGTCATGTCGACCACCGCGGCTACTAATTCGAAAGGCCATATTCGTTTGAAATTGTAGACCGGTCCGACGATTTTAATCGGTCCGAGCGCTCGGTCGCTGATGATGCTGACATGGCCTTCGGGAGTTTTCACCAGAGTGGCGCTTACATAGAGCAGTCCCAGGGCAATTAAGAACAGTCCAACGCAAATCAAAACGATAATCCAAGTGTCCATTTCTTTCCTCCTTTTAAAAAAGTTGATGCGAATAAACCATTATGCGCCTGTCCACCGAAGCTTTAGCGAAGGTGGGAATACTACGAATATTCTAATTATTATTATGTAAATTGATTGTCGGATTGTCAACGAACGGTGATATGTAATTATATGCGAAATTTAGGTTTTTGTCAATAGAAAAAAGCCCGAGAAAAATTTTCAGGCTTTTATTATGCTAATTTTGCGGACAAATCAAGTTTGTTGAAGAACATTGAAAACCGTATTGACCAATATGTAGCTGGCGAAAACAACGGCCAGTCCGATCGCCGACCAGATCATGGCGTTTTTTCCTTTTTCAACATATTACTTTCGGCCGGCGGAAATCAGCCAGAGCCCGCCGCCGTAGATGAAGATGATGAGGGCGAAACTGCCGACCAGGCCGATGATGGTTTGAATCACTCGGCCGATGACGTCGGAAACTTGCGTAATGCCGAGAAAGTTCGGAAGTTTCATGACGGTGCGGGCGGTAGCAACATTACCAGAAGCATCCGTGCATTTTGAAGTTGCAGCGTCGCAAATGCCCGATTTGCATTGATTGGCAGTGATTTGCGTGCATGGTGTTCCCATTTCGTTTGTTCCTACGCCAGAAACGTCCGCACAAAAACCATTTTGACAGGCTAATGGAATCGCGCAATCTCTTGTAACCTTGCAGTCTCCGCCGACTTGATGTTCCGGGCTTGTGCAACGACCGTCAGGATCGCAAACTTGTGAAACGCATTGAGAGGTAGGATTGGGAACGGTGGCATTGCAAGCTTCATCATAAAAACCAGCAGCCTGAGTTGTTTTCGGAATGAATAAAATAAACAGCGCGAGGATGAGAAGCGGAAGATAGAGATTTTTTATTTTCATATATGAGAGCGGATTTCGCGGAAAAAAACGGATTAAGCGGATATTCTGGATTATTATATTTAAGGTAATCCGAATTATCCGTGTTTTTATCCGTTCTTATCCGTTTTATTTGGTGAAAGGAATTATTTTTTTCCAGCCTTTGCTCTTCTGGCTGGCGACGCGTTCGCGGGCAGTGCGGGTTTTCACGAATTGCAGCCAGGCCGGGTCCGGTCCTTTGCGATTTTTATCAGTGATGATTTTAACGACGTCGCCGTTTTTCAACTGGCAGTCGAGCTTGGCTTTTTCGTTGTTGATCAAGGCGCTGACGCAGGTGTCGCCGATCTGCGTGTGGATGTGATAAGCGAAATCAACCGGCGTCGCGCCATCCGGCAAATCAATCACGTCGCCCTGCGGCGTGAACGCGAAAATCCGGTTTTGGAAAATGTCGATCTTCGCGCCTTCCAGAAATTTCTCGTTGTCCTTGATGTTCTTCAGCCAGTTCGCCAGGTCCAGAACCCAGTTGATTTCCTTGCGGCTGAAGCCGGCTTTTTCTTTGTACTGCCAGTGCGCGGCAATGCCGTATTCGGCCTGCTCGTGCATTTTTTCCGTCCTGATCTGGATTTCCGTAATCTCCTGGTCGTCGCCGAAAACCGTGGTGTGCAGGGATTGATAGCCGTTCGGCTTGGGCTGGGCGATGAAGTCTTTGACCCGGCCGCGGATCGGCTTCCACATGCCGTGGATGATGCCGAGGCAGGCGTAGCATTCGGGCACGTCCCCGACGATCACGCGCATCGCCACCAAATCGTAGATCTGGTTGATGTCGCGGTTGTATTTCAAGTATTTCCGGTAAAAGCTGTAATAATGCTTCGACCGGCCGTAGATTGCGGAATATTTGATTTTTTCCTTGTCCAGCCGCGCTTTCAGCTTGCGGATCATGTTGTTCAAATTTTTCTTTTTTTGCGGAAAATGATTTTTAACGATCTGTTCGATGTCGGCGAATTTTTCCGGATAAGCGTATTTGAACGCGGCGTCCTCGAGCTTGGCCTGCAGTTCGCCGATGCCGAGACGGTTCGCGATCGGCGCGTATATTTCCAGCACTTCGAGCGCAATCCTTTTCTGCTTGTCCGCCGGCAGGGCGTAGAGCGTCTGCAGATTATGCAGGCGGTCGGCGAATTTGATCAGGATGACGCGGATGTCCTCGGCCATGGCCACGAACATTTTCCGCAAATTCTCCACGTACCTTTCGATGCCGCGGTATTTGATGTGCCCGAGCTTGGTGATGCCTTCCACCATTTTGGCGATGTCGGCGCCGAATTCCTTTTTGATTTCGTCGAGCGTGATTTTCGTGTCCTCCGGTATGTCGTGCAGCAATCCGGCGACGATGATCGGCGCCGGCAGCTTCAATTCGGCCAAGTTAAAAGCCGTGTGCAAGCAGTGCTGGATATAATCTTCGCCGGTGGCGCGCTTCTGCCCGGCGTGGGCCTTGTCCGCGAAATTAAAAGCCCGTTCGACGAGTTTAGCGTCGGCGTCATTGTTGTTTTCCAATATTTTGTCCAAAAGTTGGCGAATAGTCATTGTCGGATGATAATTTTCATTTGTATGTTTTAACAACTTGATCAACTGATTTGCAACATGATCCACATGATTTGTCTTGAAAGTAAACAGTTATGGAAGAATCAGTTGATCAGTGGCAAATCACGCCTGCCCTGAGCTCCGAGTTTATCGAGGAGTCGAAGGGTTGATCATGTAGTCACATCTGACTTGCGAATTTCTTTTATATCCTTATTATATCACAAGCGGAAACTTCGTTCCACCGGATTTTTTTGCAGATAGTTTTCAATGTGTTTTTTGGCGGCGTCGGTTTTGACGAAGCCGAGCCATTCGCTTTTCGGACCGGATTGCTGGCGGTTGGTCAGAATTTCCACGATATCGTTAGTCGCGAGCTGGTGGCCGAGCGTCACAGTTTTCTCGTTCACTTTCGCGCCGATGATTTTATTGCCGAGCTCGGTGTGGATGTGATAGGCGAAGTCGACCGGCGTCGATCCGGCGGGCAGGGAGATTACGTCCCCCTTCGGCGTGTAAACATAAATCCGATTTTTTAAGAATTCGGACGAGAATTGTTTTAAAAATTCTTTGTCATCCCCGTACTGCCGGTGGCCGATGAGCAATTCCTGTATCCAAGCCGGAGTTTTGCGCATGGCCAGCTTGTAGTACCAATGCGCGGCAATGCCGAATTGCGCTTCTTCGTTGATTTCCTTGGTGCGGATTTGGAATTCGGTCGGCCGATTGTTGACGCCGTAGACCGTGGTGTGCAGACTGCGGTAATGATTTGTCTTCGGGGCGGCGATGTAGTCCTTGACGCGATGCGGCACCGGGCGCCACAGCCGGTGGATGATGCCGAGCATCCGGTAGCATTCGTCAACGCTGTCGACGATCACGCGCAGGGCGAAAACGTCGCAGATGTCGTTGAATTCTTTTTTCTTCTGCTGCATTTTGTTGTAAATACTGTAGAAGTGCTTGAAGCGGCCTTCGATTTTGCAGGGGATGTTCGCTTCATGCGCCGCCTTGGCGACCAGATTCGCTGTTTTTTGAATGTATTTTTCCCGATTCTTTTTTTCGTCGACGTTGAAGCGCCGCGATATTTTTTCGTATTCCTCCGGCTGCAGGATGCGGAAGGCGTGGTCTTCCAGCTGCCAGCGCAAATGCCAGATGCCGAGAAGGTCGGCGATCGGCGCCAGAATATCCATCGATTCGGCGGCCAGATCGCGCAGCGTCTGCTCGTCCTGCCCCTGATTGTTTTTCAGATAATAGATGTTTGAGCACATTTTGATTATTACGGCGCGCAAGTCGCGCGACAGGGCGACCACCATTTCGCGCAGATGGGACGCGAACTGCTTGTTATTCGCCGTTTTGATCGATCTGACTTTCTGGAAATTTTCAATGAGATCGCCGATTTCCTTGTTGAATTCGTCTGACAAATCCTGAATCGAAATCGCGGCCTGGTGCGGCAGATCATGGAGCAGGGCGGCGCAGATCGTGTGCGTGCCGACTTTGACTTTTGCCGCCAGTCCGGCGGTTTCATACGCATGAACGAAATGCGCTTCCTTTCCGGCCCGGATCAATTTTTGCCTGGCGTATTCATGGCTTTTGACGATCAGTCCAATGTCGCTGCCGAGCACGCGGCTGATTTCCTTGTCGATGTTTTGATCGAGTTTTGCCAAATCGAAGAGCAGGCAGGCGCTGACGAATTCAACTTCCGCCCGGTTTTCCGCCGCTTCCAGCGCTTTTTCGATCGCCGCGTTGTAGCCGGTCCGCTTGTCGGCGAAAGAAAGCGCTTCTAATTTATTTTCCAGAAACGCGTGCGCCTTCTCGATTATTTCCACTTTGGCGAGCGGCTGAGATTCTTTGACTAGTTGAATGATTTTCTTGATGTTCATATGACAGAAGGAGGCAGAATAAGGCAAAAGAGGGGAAAGAAAAGGAGGGAAAGGGGCTAAAGGAGATTATTCAGATTTTATAATATAAGGCGATATTAATTTAACCACAACCGACAAAAGAATCAAGAAAAAACACCAGGCGCTTGGCCGATGTTTTTATAAGCACATTTTTTGAAATTGTTCCCATTTCAGTGCGAATAATTTTTTTACATTGTCCGCGATCGACGCGTCGAGCAGTTCGTGCAAAGATCGGCCGTGGATCAGGCAATTATCAATGCCGTAATCCTTAATCATTTTTTTGATGATCGTCTCATGACCGATCTGAACCGGACAAAACCGGCCGACGAACACGCCGAAACATTTTTTCATATTTTCGCGGTTAAATTCGTTATAACTGTATTGTATAATGATCCCTTGTTTTGTCAATGTTCGCGTTCTGAAACGCTTGACGTTTTGAATAATAGTGATAAAGTGTGGGCAATGTGAATTCGGGTTTGGGAACAGAACTTTAACAATCAAATTTTTATAAAAGGAGGACCATCAATGTCGGATAAGAATACTCATGTCGGCATCCATATGGCGCGGTGCAAAAACAAATTCGGCCGGTTCATCAGGAAGCATCGATTGGCGCTTAATTTGAACCAGCGCGCTTTGTCGGAGAAAATCGGCCATCCGGGAATAATCGGCGAAATAGAAATCGGTGTCCAGCGATATTTGAACGATAAAGAGTTGGAGAAGCTGGCTGAAATATTCTGCTGCGAGATAGAAAAGCTGCGCAAAATGGCGCCAGTCAAGAGCGAACCGGTAAAGACAGCGCTGGGAAAAAAGATCCGTTCGCGCCGCGAAGAGCTCGGGCTGACGATTAAGGAGTTCGCCGCCGCATTGAATATGACCGTTCCGAACGCCAGAAGCTTAGAGCTCCGGCATTACAAGGGAATCGGCGTCAATCTGATCGAGCCTTTGGCTAAAGTTCTTGGTTTGCCTGTTTCCGACTTTATTGTTTTTTTAGGGACAAGAGAAAAACCGACAACCAATGAATTCGGTTTGAAAATCCGCCAGCGGCGCAAAGAGAAACTAATGGCGCAGCAAGCGCTCGCGGATCAATCGGGAATTACCAGGCAATATTTGAGCCAGATCGAACTTGGCAAAATCCGGCTTAGCAGCAGCGACGCTACTATTGGCAAAATCGCCAAAGCGCTTGATCTGAATGTCGATGAATTGCAGGCAATTCGTCAACAGAGAAGATTGCGGCGCTGGATCAGCAAATGGGACAGGGCGGAATTGGGGAAATTGATAAAAGCCAGGCGGCAAGAATTAGGATTGACACGGCAGGATCTTGCTGATCTGGCCGAGGCAGGGGAAGGAAATAATGTTTATGATTGGGAAGCTGGCAAGTGCTGTCCGAGAATCAGCACGCTCGGCAAATTGGAAAAAGTTTTGGGCAATATCCCGATCGAATCTTTTCTGCCGCGCCCCGAGCAGACGACCGCGCTGGCAAGATTCATTTTCGATCAAAGAATCAGACTGCGTCTTGACATGTCGTCATTAAGAAAACTCACTAAGCTTAATTATTGGACTTTGTCCAGAATTGAGAATGGGGAATGCTGTCCGACGCGTTCGACGCTGAAAAAAATCGCCAAAGCGTTGAAGTGCGAAATTCCGGAGAGTTTGATTAAATAAAATTCAAAGTCCGCAATCCATCGAGGTTGCGGTCTTTTTAATTACTTTTTTCTTATTTACTTTTTGGCGGCAAAAAGTAGCAACCCACCTTCGTTACCACCTGCGCATAAAGCTTCGGTGGTCAAGAAAACTATGGTGGGCAGGAAACCGCTGTGGATAAAATGGCGCACGGAGTTTACACCGCACCATACTGTGCGGTGCCCCAGACCCCGCCGAGACGCCATGTTATACGGTTGAAAATTTCCATAGATTTTAAAATTTCGTGGTTTTAAAAATTAAAAACCTCCCGGGCGAGCGCGCAGGCGGGAGGTTGAGTGCCTTATGGAATATTCATGAAGCTTTCCTTGTGAATCAGTTTAAGCGAGAATAATCCGTTTTCCTGAAGTTTCCATTCCAGCGACGCCGGACCTTGGTTGCGTACGTTGTTAAATTTGAATTCGCCGGCCGGCAAGTTCTCGTTGTTCAAAGGGATGATTTCCGGGAAATGGAGAACCCAGAGGGACAGGTTGATCCGCAGGTCGGTGATGGTCGACGACAAATGAGGATGATCGGATGAGCAGTGTTCTTCCTTGATCCATTTGCTGAGCAGGTTGTAGGCGATGTCGGCCACATATTTCACTCCGCCGTCGGATGGGTTGAACAGCTTGGATAGGTTTTGATTCAGCGCGGCCACGGCGTTTCCGGGCGTGGGGAATTTTTTTTCGTAGATTATCGCCGACCTTACGCTTAAAATCACGGCTATTGAACATATTCCCGTGCCGATCATGAAATACCCCGACCCGGTAGATAAAATTCCAAATACAATTACGCCGATGAGCGCACACAGTATAATGAGTCCGCAAATCAAGTCGTGCTTGTCTTGTTGCATGTATCGAATTTCCTTCAGCTTCTTCAGTGTCATCACTTGTAAAGGTTCCATGATACAAACTCCTTTTCTTCCCCATGCATTACGCTTTGGGAAGAATGTGGTGCCGGCGTTGTCCGAAAGCCCGTGCATTTCTCTTTGGCTTGCGGATTCGGCCGGCGGGTTGACTTCTCAATGGTAGAGGAATAGGAAGAAAATGTCAAGAGAGGGAGATGATTAATTATAGTTGATTAGAGTTAATGAAAGTTGATTGGCGAGTAAAATAAAAACACTCCGGCGTAACATGCTGAAGTGTTTTAAATATTCATGAGAATAAACTAATAATCAACTATCAATCAACTTTAATCAACTTTCTTGTTCGTTTTGCAATCTTTGTTGCTGCATTTCTTTTTGTCCTTGCCGTTTTCAACGATGAGCGAGCCGCAATCAGCGCATTTTTCGCCGGTCGGTCGTCCCCAGAGCGTGAATTTGCAGTCCGGATATTTGTTGCAGGCGTAGAACACGCGGTTGCCGCGGCTTTTGCGGCTGACGATCTCGCCTTTGTTACACGATGGGCAAACGACGCCGGTATTCTGGCTGAAGCTTTTGATGTATTTGCAGTCCGGATATTTCGAGCAGCTTAAAAATTTTCCATAGCGTCCGGATTTTACCGCGAGCTTGGCGCCGCACTTCGGGCAGATTTCCTCGGTTAATTCCTCGGCCGGTTTTTCGTTGCCGGTTCCATTGTCCAAGTTTTTCGCGTTTTTGCATTTCGGATAATTCGAGCAGGCCAGGAAGCGGCCGTATCTTCCGGTTTTAATGACCATCGGGCTGCCGCACTTTTCGCAGACCTCGTCGGTTTTTTCCTCGGTTAAAGTTTTCTTCTTTAAAGTACCTGTCTTTTCGATTAAATTTTTCTTGAAAGGCTCATAGAACGCCTTGATGATCGGCTGCCATTCTTTTTTGCCTTCTTCGATTTTATCCAAATCTTTTTCCATTTTCGCGGTGAATTCGTAGTCAACGATTTTCGGAAAATGCTCCATTAAAATGTCGTTCACCAGCATGCCGATGTCGGTGGGCTTTAATTTCTTTTCTTCCTTGACCACGTAATTGCGGTCTTGAATGGTGGAAATGGTCGGCGCGTAGGTTGACGGCCGGCCAATGCCGTATTCTTCCATCACTTTAATCAAAGCGGCTTCGGAATAGCGGCTCGGCGGCTGGGTAAAGTGCTGCGTCGGATCGACTTTTTCCAATTTTAAATTTTCTTTTTCAGAAACTGTCGGCAGAATATTTTCTTTCAATCCGTTTTGATAAATTTTCATGAAGCCGTCGAATTTGATCGTCTGGCCGGTGGCGCGGAAAGTGAATTTGTGATCTTCCGAATCAATGTCGATCGAAGTTGCGTTCAAAACAGCGTCGGCCATCTGGCAGGCGACGGAGCGGCGCCAGATCAGATTGTAAAGCTTGAATTGTTTGGGAGCGAGCGACGCTTTTAAATCGTCCGGATGAAAAGCGACGTGCGTCGGACGGATCGCTTCATGCGCTTCCTGCGCTCCTTTGTTTTTCGCTTTGAATTTGCGCGGAGCGGGCAGGGCGTATTGTTTGCCGATTTTTTCAATAATATATTGCTTGCTGGCGTTTAAAAATTCTTCGGACAAATTCAATGAGTCCGTGCGCATGTAGGTGATGAGACCGACATGGCCTTTGTCTTTTAAATCAATGCCTTCATAAAGCTGCTGGGCGAGCATCATTGTTTCTTTCGAACTGAAGCCGAGTTTGTTGTTCGCGTCCTGCTGAAGAGTGGAGGTGCGATACGGTTCCGGCGCTTTTTTGATGTTTTCTTTTGTTTCGATTTTCGCGACGGAATATTTCTGGTCTTTCAATTGTTTTAAAAATTCCTCGGCTTTTTCCGCGGTGTTGATGTCGAATTTTTTCAAAGCAACGCCATCAACCGAGTGAAGCTTGGCTTCGATTTTTTCAACCGCGTCTTTTTCCGTGTTGAAAATGGCGTCGATGGTCCAGTATTCTTCTTTTTTAAAATTTTGGATTTCGCGTTCGCGCTCCACGACCAGACGGACGGCCACCGATTGCACGCGGCCGGCGGACAGGCCTTTGCCCACTTTTTTCCAGAGAAAAGGGGACAGCTCATAACCGACCAAACGATCAAGAACGCGGCGCGCCTGCTGGGCGTCCACGATGTTCATGTCGATCTGGCGCGGGTGTTCCAGCGCTTTTTCAATCGCCGGCTTGGTGACTTCATGGAAAACGATGCGGTTCATGTCCGAGCCTTTGACCCCGATCAATTGCTCCAAGTGCCAGGCGATCGCTTCTCCTTCGCGGTCTTCGTCAGTCGCGTACCAGATTTTGCCGGCGCTGGCGGCCAATTTTTTTAATTGAGCGACGCGGGCTTTGGCCTTTTCCGGAATTTCGTATTTCGGCTTGAAATCGTGTTCAATATCAATGCCCATTTCCTTCTGCGGCAGATCGCGCACATGGCCGAAAGACGATTCCACTTTGAAATCGTTGGAAAGAAATTTGGAGATTGTTTTGGCTTTGGTGGGGGATTCGACGATGACGAGGTTCTTCATAAAGAGTATGGTTGAATGGTTTATTTGTTATTAGTTGATTATTGTGATATAAGTTTATAACTAAGTTAGTTCATTCGTTATTGGGTTTTTATGTTTTTCCGTGTTTTCGTTTTTCGGTTTTTACGTTTCTGCTTGAACAGATGTTTTACAATATGACAGATTGAAAAAATAATGTCAAACATGATTTGTTGACAAGACGCATTTTGCGTGGTAATTTGGCTAATGAAATCGAACTTTGACAATATCCAGGGGTCTGGCTGCCTAGGAAACAGCCGGATTGCTTCAGGGCAATGGAGCTCTGAAGGTTTAACCTTTAGGAGGGTAAGAAAATGGATGACCAGGAAAAAAAAGGGGCGTTTGTGAAAAACAGGTTCCGCGAGTCGCAACTTTTTGGTAACGTGAGAATTGAAGAGTGGCTGATGGAAAAAGATCCCATTCCGTATATAAGATCGGAGCTTAAACGCATCTTGTCAACGGATTCTGTTGCCGATCACATTTTTTCCAACAGCCAGGAGATAAAGAAAATCGGCGAAAGAAGCTTGTTCGCGAAATTTTTATCTGCGGCGAGTTACGATGAGTCGAGAGAAGTATTTGTCAAACACAATAAAATATTTGAAGAAATTTTTAGCAGTCTGACTTCAAGCCATTTTGCAAATCGTCACGTGTTTTACAAATACAAATATGATCAAGCAAATCCGTTGAACAGCCGCCACTTGAATGATTCTCCACCACTTGTGGTTTCTTCAGGCAGGGTAATGCTGAAAGTCAGTCTTTCGCATGGTGAACTTAAATTTCACGAATTAACATATTTGGATTTAATGTTGATATTGTTGGCGGAAAAAAGGTCTGATATTGACCATTACTTTTTTGATGAATTAAAACAAATGGTTCAAGTGGAAAGAACCAAAGCCGAAGCTGATTTCGACAACGCCATCGCGGTTTCGGAAGATGGGCGCGAGATCGTCTGCGCCGAGGAAGTGTTCATTTACTGGACGAACAAAAAAAGTATCACGCCTTCGATCATGAGATTTCCCGGCGAATCGTTCAAAAAGGAAAAAATCGAGTTGATTTGCACGCGCAAAAATTTTACAGCCGTAAATAGAGGCGCGCTTGATTGGGTGCAGGACGCTCATTTGAATGGCGCGCAGGTGTTAGATAAACAGGAGTCGGAAAAAAGAGTGTTCATCACGCACGGCAAGTATTGTCCATCGCCCCTGCCTCAAGGCGGCGAGTACGTGGAAATCCCGTAGTTAAAATCAAAGCCCGCGGTCTTCGAAAAGATTGCGGGTTTTTTGTCGGTTACGAATTACGATAATACGAATAAATTTTAATGCGAACCTGCCTGCCGGCAGGCAGGTGCTGCAAATGCGCGAATTTACGAATGGAAGAAAGGTACAAATATTCCAGTTTTAAAAATCCTTATTAAATTACCCCTGACTCGTCTGTGACCACCGTAGTTTTCTCGACCGCCATAGCTTTAGCGGCGGCGGTAACGAAGGTGGTTGTCAGGGCGTGTCTAAGGAAGTTTTAAATCTTTTCTCCCACTCTCAAAGAGTGGGGTAATTTAAATCGCGCATGAGCGCGTTTTTTGCCCCTGACTTATTGTTTATGTGAGTCTCGTGAAATTACCCCTGCCTTTAGGCAGGGCAAGTCTCAAGAATGTTAATTAAGATATGCCCACCGTAAACGGCGGGGTAATTTTTCGTGTCATCTGGCAACCACGAACGTCATGTTCCCCAGATTCTTCACAAGGCCTTTCATTTCCAGTTTCATCAGCGTCGCGTTGAGCTCGGACGCGGCAAAGTCGGTTAATCTGACCAGCTCGTTGATGTGCCGCGGCTCCAGCATCAGATGCTTTAAAACGGCCGCTTCTTCCGGCGAGTCCGGAATTATTTCGCGGTTGTCGCGGAATTCTTTTATCTGCTTTAAATTCAATTCGTCGAAAATATCGGCAACGGAAGAAACCAGCTTGGCGCCTTTTTTAATCAAATTGTTCGTGCCGACGGACAGGGGGCTGGTGATCGGGCCGGGGATAGCGAAGACTTCGCGGTTCTGTTCAAGGGCGGAGTGGGCGGTGATGAGCGCTCCCGAATGCTCGCCGGCTTCGACGACGAGCGTGCCGAGGGCCAGGCCGGAAATGATGCGGTTGCGCGCTGGAAAATTGTGCTTCAAGGGCAGTGTGCCGATCGGATATTCGGAAACGAGCTGGCCGCCGCAATTCAAAATTTCATTCGCGAGCGAGCGATGAGTCGCCGGATAAATGTTCGCGGCGTCCAGTCCGGAGCCGAGCACGGCCGTTGTTATTTTTCCTTTTTTCACGGCGGCGAGGTGGGCGATGCTGTCCACGCCGAGCGCCAGGCCGCTGATGATGACGATGCCCTGGTCGGCCAGCGCTTCGGCGATTTCCTGCGTTGCCCGGCGGCCGTATTGCGAAACCTGGCGCGTGCCGACAACGGCGATCGCCTGGTCGGTCAGATTTTCCAGCGCGCCCTTATAATACAAAATGAAAGGCGGATGATAGATTTCTTTCAGCAGCTTCGGATACAGCGCGTCATCGACCGTCACCGCGCTCACATTTTCCTTTGCCAGCAATTCCATTTCCGCGTCCGGATCGATTTCTTTTCTTTTTAAAATAAATTCGCCCGCGGTTTTTTCGTCCAGGCCCGCGTCGCGTAATTCTAATAAATTCGCTTCCCAAATGTTTTTCGCGGACGGAAAGCGGTGGCGCAGAAAATGGAATTTTTTCGGGCCGATCTTGCCGAAGCAGGAGAGAGCGACCCAGTATTTTAAATCATTAAACATAAATCGATTCACGAACCTGCCTGCCGGCAGGCAGGTAAGAACGAATTAAAACGAATAGACACGAATGATGCTAGACCTTTCAATCTGGCTGACGTTAATTTTAACATTGAAATTAGGGTGTGGCAAATCAGGCTGTTGATTAATTTAAATGAGCTAAAAATGGATGAAATTAGCGCAGATATTGACTTTTTGTTAAAAATGTGCTATAATACATTGTTAATTCATTGACAAATTATTGGGAGGGTATTAAGTTATTGGTAAGCAAAAATTACGGCCGCCGGGGCCATGCTTATCAGCGGAGAAAACGCAGTACCCCCTCCTAAACTGCCGGAGTATCCGAAGTCAGGAATGATCGGTTTTCCGATTGTTCTGGCGCTGGTAAGCGTTGTTCTGGCGGTTTTTTGTCAGAAGGAGAGCAGGGTGGGAAAGGTGAGACAGGAGAGACAGGAGAGACAGGAGAGACAGGTGGAAAACGGAAATAGAGCATTGAAGATTGCTTCGGTCGTTTCACTCCCACGCAATGAAAGAACCGAGAAAATTACCTTGTAATCAACTAATCAACCAATAAACAAATAAACTTTTTCAGGAGAAAAAAATGAAAAATATGTTCTTTGCAATCGGAAGCGTGTGCGTTGCGTTGACGGTGAGTGGGTGCGGGATCGTCAGCGGCGGCTTCTGCTACCGCATGGTGAGGGATCAATACGAGCATCCCTCGAACGTCGGCGTGCAGCCCCGCTCCATTCCCAAGCCGCCGGCGTATTACGTTGTCGACGTCGACGAAGTGACTGGCGTGTATGCCGGACCGTTCGTGCGTTTGCACTCTGCCGGCGGCGCAGTCCATCACTTCGCTTGGCATGGCGACCATTACGTTCGGTATCATCCCGAACAAGTCGACGGCAAGAAGGTGTGGACTTTCCGCGGCGATTGAAAGGAATCGCCGGATTAAAAAACCCCTGCGGATCAGCGGATCTGCAGGGTGTTTTATTTTTAAAAAATGTTTTGAATAGAGTTTGTTAATCCCGAGGATCTTCATCTCTTAAAGTTTCGGCTGTAGATAATTTTCCGCTTTTTTGTTCTCTCTCGCGGTAGGTGAGCATGACTGTTACTTCGATTAGGGATTCTTTGAGAATGTTGTAAACCGGCTGCTTGGTCAATTCGACTTTTTCTTTGTTTTCTTTCAACCAATTATTGATTTCATTTTCCAGCTTATCAAGCGTGGTTTTTAATACTCCTTTGCCGAATCCGTAAAAAAATTTCACTTGTTCCATTGGTTGACCTCCTTTAAAATCCGGTTAAGAGTTTATTTCTCTTTGTAAAATATCACAACCGAATAAGTCAATGTTCCACTTTTATTGTATGCCGTGCTTGAAGACCGTCCGGTGATTTCGAAATTTTTGTTAATCATTTGCCATATCGATATGTCGTGGTTTAATTCTGCTTGAACCTGGGCTAATTATTTTGAACTGTCGCTGCTTTGAAAAATTTTAATTTTTTTCATTCCAGTCCTCCTTTTGTTAAATAACCGTTTCCCGCGTCAATCACAGCTTATATCTTTTTGATGAAATGTCAAGAGAGTGTACAAGATGAGTACATAGGTAACACTTTGGAAAATTCTATCGGAGTTTGGTAATTCAACGATTCGTGCGGCCGGACAAAATTGTATTCAATCAGCCATTCGGTTAATTTTCGGTTGAAAATTATCGGGTCGGAATAGA
>JAZDPK010000026.1:0-2202 GCA_043797615.1 Parcubacteria group bacterium | reverse complement strand
CAAGGCGAGCAAGGCTTTGCAAATCGCATTGTCCGGAAAGAATTTTGGCGATGTGGTTAAACAATACACGGAAAACGACGTTGGCAAGGAAACCGGAGGCGACATCGGATGGATTAAACAAAATTCATCGAACGCGGATTTTTTTGACAAAGCGGATAAGTCTGGCGTTGGCAAGGTTGTTCCGACGTTAGTTGAACGCACTGACGGTTATTATATTTTAAAAGTGAATGACAAGCGATCAAACGAGCAGGAAATAAAAGCAAGCCATATTTTAATTTGCTACGATGGTACGCAGAATTGCGACAAGACCACGACCAAAGACGAAGCGTTAAAAAAAATCACCGAACTTAAATCAAAGGCAACGTTGCAGAATTTCGCGCAGCTGGCAAAAGAAAATTCAACAGAACCGAACGCCGGCAGCACGGCCGGCAACTTGGATTGGTTTTCCAAGGGAACAATGGTAAAAGATTTTGAAGACGCGGCTTTCAAATTGGCCAAAGGCCAAATTTCCGAAGTCGTTGAAACCGAATTCGGATATCATTTGATATACAAGTCCGACGAGCGGCCGCTTGTTGAATATTCGACAGCGCTGATTTTCATCGCGAAAAAGCAGGAGTCGGACATTCTGCCGCCAAAGGACGCCTGGAAGGGCACCGGCCTGACCGGAAGCCAATTGCAGAGCGCCGCGGTCGAATTCGATCAGCGGACAAATACGCCGCAAGTCGCTTTGACTTTCAATGACGCCGGAGCCAAGCTGTTCGCCGAGATTACCGGCCGCAACGTGGGCAAGCCGGTGGCGATTTATTTAGACGGCCAGCCGATCAGCGTGCCGACGGTGAACGAGGCGATCACTGGCGGACAGGCGGTCATTACCGGCAAATTCAATATTACCGAAGCCAAGACCCTGGCGCAGAGATTGAACGCCGGCGCCCTGCCGATCCCGATCACCCTCATCAGCCAGCAGAACGTGGGCGCGACCCTGGGCGCGGAATCATTGCAAAAAAGCTTGTTTGCCGGCCTGATTGGATTAATTTTGGTCGGATTATTTATGATTGCATATTATCGCTTGCCAGGCTTGCTGGCGACGATCGCTTTACTCATCTACGGCATCGTTTCATTGTTCATATTCAAATTGATCCCGGTGACATTGACTCTGGCGGGCATTGCCGGCTTCATCTTGTCCGTCGCCATGGCGGTAGACGCGAATATTTTGATCTTCGCGAGAATGAAAGAGGAATTCGCTTTGGGCAAGCCGCTCAGCACGGCGATTAATGACGGATTCAAGCGCGCCTGGCCGGCGATCCGAGACGGCAATTTCACGACATTGATTACCTGTTTAATCCTTGTCTGGTTTGGCACCAGCTCGATCAAGGGGTTTGCCCTGACGCTCGGCATCGGCATTATCATCAGCATGTTTTCCGCGATCGTCATTACCCGCCAGCTTCTCATGCTTTTCGTTAATCCGCAGCGAGAGCTGAATAAATCCTGGCTGTTCAGACGAAAGAAGAATGAAACCGAGACAATAACAAATTAATAAGAGCTTGTCTAAAATATCAATATGTTGCAAATAATTCAACATCGAAAAATTTATCTGGCGGTTTCCGTTTTTCTCGTCGGTGTCAGTTTATTGTTCCTGGCGATGTGGGGACTGCGGCCGGGCATTGATTTTACCGGCGGCAGCCTGCTTAATCTGCGCTTTGCGCAAGAGCGGCCCGGCGCGCCGGACGTAAACGCGCTGATGAAGGGATTGAATCTGAAAAATGAAATTTTGGTTCAGCCGGCCGGCAGCGCGAATCTGGTTTTGCGCTTTCAGGACACGGAGCGCGCGACTTACGAAAAGATTATGAGCGCTTTGAAAGAAAAATATCCGGACAATGTTCAAGAAGAAAGTTTTGAAAGCATCGGCCCGGCGGTCGGACAGGAGATCAAGACAAAAGCGATTTACGCGATTGTTTTATCCGTGATTGCGATCATGATTTACATCGCCTGGGCGTTCCGCAAAGTTTCCTGGCCGGTGAAATCGTGGAAATATTCCGTGGCCGCGATCATCGCGCTGATTCACGACATCATTATTCCGCTTGGCGTATTCTCGCTCCTCGGCCGATTCTTCAATATCGAGGTCGGCCTGCCGTTCGTCGCCGCCCTGCTCACCATCCTCGGCTATTCGGTGAACGACACGATCGTGATTTTCGACCGCACGCG
>JAZDPK010000044.1:0-3696 GCA_043797615.1 Parcubacteria group bacterium | reverse complement strand
TGAAAGTGGAAATCGTTTCCAAGGGGCTTGGCAATATCACGGAAAGCGATGTGCTCATTGCCGAAGCCACGGGCGCAGTCATATTCGGGTTCAACGTACTCTCGCCGACTTCCGTTAATATGCTGGCGCGCGATAAAAAAGTGGAAATCAAAATTTACCGCATCATATACGAGCTCCTGGACGAAGCGAAGAAGCGCCTGAAATCGCTCGCTAAAATCGAAACCGTGCGCGAGGATTTGGGAAGAGTCGAGGTGATAGCATTGTTCAAAAAAGGCAAAGATTGGCAGGTGATCGGCGGCCGGGTGAACAAAGGCAAAGTCGAAGCAGACGCGAAAGTCGCGGTTTTGCGCAAAGACGAATTTATTACTTCGGGAAAAATCACCGCCGTTCAGATCGGCAGGCAGGAAGTGAAAGACGCGATGAAAGACCAGGAATGCGGCTTGAAATTCAGCGGCCAGCCGCTTATTGAAGTGGGGGATATCCTGGATGTTTACAAAGAGCAGGAGAAAAAGAAGACTCTTTAAATTCTAAGCTCTAAATACAATGCAGTGTAGTCAGTTTGGCAACTGACAAACTGCACTGCACTGCTAAATTCTAAATAAACTTAAAATTCAAAATTTCAATTTCAAATTAACCTTGTTTATTTAAATTTGTTTCGTGTTTTGAGTTTAAAATTTGGATTTTGTTTAGGGTTTAGTGCTTAGAATTTAGAGTTTAATTAAGTGCGCTCTTGACAAGCGCTTTTTTGTTTGGTATCATGTTTTGTCAGCCATGGACGTTATTTAACAAGGAGGATTGCGATGAAATTGAATTATCAGGAACTCTGGGTTGCCGCGCACGGCACGGCGATGAATATGATCAAGCGGCTGGGTTTGATGGAACTGGAGCTTGACGCCAAGCAAGCCGAAGTCGACAAGCTGAATCAGGAAATTTCGCGGCTGCGAGGGCAAGTCCATCAGTTCAGCTTCGACGAGCTGACCGGATTGCCGGGCCGCCGGCTGATGGAAGAGCTGTTCGATAAGCAGCTGGCCGTGGCCAAGCGCGCGAATTTCAAAGAAGGCGGCAATCCGGATGGCGATTTGGCCGGCCACTTGTGCGTCCTGGTCGTTGACCTTGATAAATTCAAGTCGATCAATGACAATTACGGCCATGACGGTGGCGATCAGGTGCTCAAGTGGTTTGCCCTGGTCATCCGCGAAAACATCAGGCACAGCGACATCGGCTGCCGGTTCGGAGGAGACGAATTCGTGATCGTGCTGCCGCGCTGCAAGCTTGATGACGCGGTGGTCAAAGTCGCGAAGAAGCTGGGCGATTCTTTCATTCAGCTGCAGACCGAAGCCGGCCAGAAAATCATTTCCACCCTTTCGGTCGGGATCGCCTGCCTGGCAAACGTGAACGATACGGTTGAAACGCTGATCAAGCAGGCGGACGACGCCATGTACAAGGCGAAAAAGCTTATCGACAAGGATGGCTGCACTTGTTTTGCCGCCGCCGGCGACGGAATTTTTGTCCAAAAGCTGCCTGCACCACAGGAATGAATCACCAAAGGATCGGAAACTTCCGGTCCTTTTTTAATTTGATTTGTCGGCTTCGGCGTGGTAGAATGGGATAGAATACGCGAAACAACCTGCCTTCGTTAAAACTGTGGCAGGCAGGCGCGAAATTAAAACCGCAAAACAACGCGAAATTGTCTTAAAAACCAGTCAATTAGACAGCCGCAAACCAGTTAACTATAGAATTTTAACATTATTTTTTTAGATTCTATGTTGCATTTAAATGATCAAAATTTTGAGAAAGAAATTTTAACTTTCGGCGGTATAGCTCTCGTTGATTTTTTCGCTGCGTGGTGCGGACCGTGCCAGATGCTGGGGCCGATTTTGGAAGACGTTGACAAGGAAATCGGCGCGAAGTTTAAAATTTGCAAAGTGGACGTTGACCAAGCCCCGGCCGCCGCGGAAAAGTACGGCGTCATGAGCGTGCCCACTCTTATCATATTTAAAAACGGCGAAGCAGTGGAAACGATGAACGGGGTGAGGAGCAAGGAAGTGCTTATTGAAAAATTGGAATCATTAAATCAATAAAACATAATCACGAAAAAGAGCGAATCAGCACGAATTATCACGAATTAGTTGAGACGAACATTGTCTTGAAAAATTCGTGATGATTCGTGCGTATTCGTGGAATTAGTGAAATCTCCTTTTATGAACAAATACGACGCCATCATCATCGGCGGATCGTGCGCCGGTTTAACCGCCGGCATTTACACCGGCCGCCGTTTGCTAAAAACTTTGATTATTTCAAAAGACATCGGCGGACAAGCGGCCATGACTTTTGAAATTGAAAACTATCCAGGCGTTGATAAAACCACCGGACCGGAATTGATGAAGAAAATGCAAGCGCAAGCCGAGCGTTTCGGCGCGGAGATTAAGATCGGCGAAGCGACGGCCGTTGAAAAAAACAAAGGCGGTTTCATTGTAAAGTCTTCGGTCGGCGATTTCGAATCCACGGCCGTTATTCTCGCGTTCGGACTTGGCCACAAAACGCTGAGCGTTCCGGGCGAAAAAGAACTGACCGGCCGCGGCGTGGCTTATTGCGCCACGTGCGACGCGCCGTTTTTCAAAAATAAAACGACCGGCGTTGTCGGCGGCGCGAATTCGGCGTTCGAAACCGCGGAATATCTGTCTTCAATTTGTAAAAAAGTTTATATTTTTAATCGCAGCGGCGAACTTAAAGCGGAAAAGGCGCTGGTTGATCGCGTAAGTAAAGCGGAAAACGTTGAAATAATTTTAAATGCGAATATTGAAAAAATCAACGGAGCAAAAAAAGTTGAAAGTGTTGATATTGATATTAAAGGCGAGAAGAAAAACATCGCGCTTGACGGCTTGTTCATCGATATCGGCTGGTCGCCGAACACGGAATTCGTGAAAGATCTGGTTAAAACCGACGAAAGCGGATTTATCGTCATTGACAATGAAAATAAAACTTCGGTTCAGGGTATTTTCGCTGCCGGCGACGTGACTACCGTTCCATTTAAACAAACCGTGATCGCGGCGGGAGAGGGAGCAAAGGCGGGGATTAGCGCGGGGAAATGGATTAAAAAGAAAGAGTGACAGGTGGGAAAAGAGAAACAGGGGAGACAGGTGGGGGAACGGAAATAGAGTATTGAAGATTGCTTCGTTCGTTTCACTTCCTCGCAACGGAAAAACGTAAAAAATTAAAAACGGGTAAATAACCAGGAAACTTTTTATTAATTTATTCAAATTTTTTTTTGTAATTTTTTATTATTTTGCGAATAAAAAGTAATCTTTGATAAAATAAATTCACGATTTAAAATAATAAACGAATAAACGCAATCAATATGCAGGAAAATTTTCAACCTAAGAAAGAAACTCCATTCTCCCTTGAAAACTGGATTCAAAACGAATTCACCAAGGATTACAACGACCAAGTTAAAATCCTGGATAAACTTGGCGTTTTGGAATTGCTGCCGGGCAAAGAAGCGATGGGAATAGTTGGCATCGACGGAAAAGATTATCCGATTCCGACGAAGGAACAGATCATCGCGGAGATAATGAAAGACAAAGAAAAATATGAAATGAAAATGAAGCAGGGGTTCTTGCAGATTCAGTTGACGCCGTTCGCGAGTCCGCTGGAAAAACTGACAATGACGCTTGAGAAAAGCATTTTAAAGCACAA
>JAZDPK010000042.1:0-11516 GCA_043797615.1 Parcubacteria group bacterium | reverse complement strand
TTCACTTCTTCTTGGGACATAACAATGTTCTTTTCCATAGTGATTTATATGTTTTATCGGTTTATTAACCGAACATATTATCACATCGGATAGGACATTTCTATTTCCCCCAACTAGGACATTATCATATAATTTTCACAGATTTTTTCTATTTTCATAATCGGCAAAAAATGGTAAAATATACTTATGTCGAATAAATATAATCGTATGGGATTTTCCCATTACACAACATTGAAAAAAGAAGCAGTTTTTACTGAATTGGAAACGTCGGCAAAAGGATTAAGCGCGGATGAAGCGGCCAAGCGTTTGAAACAATACGGCAAGAACGAGATCGCGGGCAGGGAAGTGAAATGGTGGCACATCCTCGGCCGGCAATTCAAGTCGCCGTTTATTTTCATTTTAATCATCGCCGCCCTGATTGCTTTCTTTCTTAAAGAAATGATCGATTCGGTTATGATTGTCGTGTTTGTTTTTATCAACGCCGTGCTCGGCTTTGTTCAGGAATATCATTCCGAGCATTCTCTGCTGATTTTGAAAAAATACATTTTGCCGCAGGCGAAAGTTATTCGCAACGGTAAGGATCAGTTGGTAAATACGCATGATTTGGTGATCGGCGACGTGGTGATCGTGGAAACCGGCGACATCATTCCTGCTGATTTGCGGTTTTTTTCAACTCACGATCTTGTTGCCGACGAATCAACGCTGTCCGGCGAATCGGTGAACATGAATAAAGATGAAAAAGCGCTGGCAAAAGAAACCGATGAAATTTCAAAGGCTTCAAATATCGGTTTTGCCTCGTCTAAAATAGTCAACGGTAAAGGCGTGGGCGTGGTTATCGCCGCTGGATCGAATATGGTCATGGGCCAGGTGGCGAAATTGACGGTTGAAACGCATCGCGAAAGCGTTTTCGAGAAAGGCATTGCCAAATTCAGCCGGTTTATTTTGATTATGACCGCCGTAACGCTGATGCTTTTGTTCGGCGTGAATATTTTAATCAAAGGCAGTAGCGCCAACATCGGCGAACTTTTTTTATTTTCAATAACGCTTATCGTCGGAGTAATTCCGGAAGCTCTGCCGGTGGTTTGCACGTTCGCGTTTTCACGCGGCGCCTTGAAAATGGCGAAAGAACAAGTCGTCGTCAAACGTTTGTCGGCGATCGAAGATTTGGGAAGCGTTGAAATATTGTGCACCGATAAAACCGGCACAATCACGGAAAATAAGCTGCGAGTTAATAAAGTATATTCTTCCGAGCAAGAAAAAACGATTTTTTTCGCGACTTTAGCCGCATCGTTTCTCGGCGAGAAAAAGCCCGAGCCGAACAATTCATTTGATTTGGCGCTGTATAAAAAATTGTCAAAATTCGAAAAAGCGGATTTGCAGAAGTTCGAGCGCGTGGCGGAAACGCCGTTCAATCCGGCGACCAGGCGCAACAGCGTGCTCGTTAAAAAAGGAGAAGAGTGCGACTTGATCGTCCGCGGCGCTCCGGAATTTTTATTAAAATATTGCAATAACCTTGACGCCGACGAATCGGCGAAAATCAACAAATGGCTGGCTGACGAAGGCGGAAACGGCCATCGGACAATGGCGATAATAAAAAAACCATGCCCTTTGAACGTGAAAGATTACGATGAAAATTTGGGCGACGACTTTTCGTTCGTCGGTTTGGTGTCATTCGTTGATCCGATCAAGAAAACTTCGCGCGAGGCGATCAGAAAAGCGAAACTGCTCGGTATTAAAATAAAAATTCTGACCGGCGACAGCGCCGCAGTGGCTGGAGCGGTGGCGAAGAAAGTCGGCATTATTAAAGACGCGAAAGACGTATTGACCGGAGAGCAATTTTTCGCGATGAATGAAAAAGAACAGCAGAAAGCGCTGAAGAATTTTTTTGTATTTGCCCGCGTTTCGCCGCAACAGAAATACAAGATCGTTGAAATGCTGCAGAAAAAGCATGAAGTCGGATTCCTCGGCGAAGGCATCAACGACGCGCCCGCTTTGAAGCTGGCAAACGTCGCCTTGGTTGTGCAGGGCGCGGCGGATATCGCAGTTGATTCCGCGGACATCGTGCTTTTGTCTTCTGATTTAAAAGTAATAATTGACGGTATTGAACGCGGCCGTGAGATTTTCACGAACATCACGAAATATTTGAAAACAACGCTCATTTCCAATTTCGGCAATTTTTACGCGGTGGCGATCGCTTCGCTTTTCGTTGTTTATCTACCGATGTTGCCGGTGCAGATTTTGCTTTTAAATTTGCTGTCCGATTATCCGATGATCATGATCGCAGCGGACACGGTGGATCGCGGCGAATTGCGCCGGCCGAAGAATTACCATTCGCGCGAAATCACTTTGATGGCGGTTCTGCTCGGTTTTTTAAGCACGATTTTCGACTTTATAATCTTCGCGCTGTTTTTTCACAACGAGCCGGCGGTGTTGCAGACGAATTGGTTTATCGCCAGCGTACTGACGGAAATAGTTCTTATTTATTCGATCCGCGCGAAAGGCTGGTTCTGGAAATCAAAAGCGCCGGCGAAAAGCCTGGCGATTCTTTCGATAATGGCCGTGGCAATGACTTTAATCCTGCCTTACACTTTGTTCGGCCACGAATTTTTCAAGTTTGCCAGTCCGAAATTTTTTCATCTCGCGATGATTGCAGGCGTGGTGCTGGTTTATTTCTGTTTTTCCGAAGTGTTCAAGAGGGTTTACTATGGCTGGTACGAACGCAGAGGACGCGAAAACTCGCGAAATACATACGCTAAACAACGCGAAACTTTTTAGAATTTTTTTCATTTGATTATTGCATGTTTTTTTGATAAGCTGACTTGGTGAATTGAGTTATTGTTTGTTAGATTGCAATTTGAATTTTGAGCTTTGAATTTTAAATTTCCCGCCTTTGGCGGGCATGGCGGGCCTGCCCGCCGGAGCGTAGCGTAGGCGGGTATAGTACATCGGTAGTACGCGACCTTCCCAAGGTTGAGAGGCGGGTTCGATTCCCGCTACCCGCTCCACAAATAATAAATTTTTAACTATAATTTATGGTTTTTATTTCGCAACTAATGGAATTCTTGAATCCAATCTTTGCGCTGATAAGCATTTCGGTGTTTGTCGTCGTGCCTGTGCGATTGATTTATTTGACGCGTAAACATTTTATTCACAAAGATTTTGAAAAGCTGACGGCCAAGCTGTTCTTGGGCAGCTTAAAAACGCTGGCTGTTTCCGGCGTGATTTCCTTTGCGGCTTTTCTCCTGCTGGCGTTTTCGGCGCATGAAGCGTTTTTCTTTCTGGATATTGTCGTTGTTTGCGTCATCATATTGATTTTGGAGACTGTTTTGCTTTCGGCGATTCTGGGATTCATCGTTAAAACGATAATTTCCGTCGGCAACGGCAAAAAAATCGGATACGGATTGGCGATTATCGGCTGTATTCTGTTTGCCATTATCGCTTATTGCGCGTTTTGGTATTTTTCTGTTAACGGATCGTTGATTAAAAGCGATTTTTTACGAGTCATGTACAAATATAAAAATTTATCCGATAGCGATACGCCGCCGGTTTTCAAGTTCGGCCAGATTAACGGGCGTTGTTTCAGTCATTTCGGCGTTATTCGATATCACGCTCAATATGATAAAACGAAAGACGATCAGGCTTGCCGCGAACGATGCCTTTCTCAAGCGCAAAAAATCAACGATCGCATTTTTTGCCAGAGTTGCATGTTAAACGTGGTTTATCTGGAAGACGGCAGCATTGAAGCGATGCAGCCGGTATATTCAGACAACGGACGGCCATTGTCAAAAGGATGCTTCATTTCCCAAAATTATTGGACGGAGCCGCCGCATTGGCGATAATGATAAAATAAAATTAAACAAACAAAAAGCAGCCTCGCGGCCGTCTTTTTATTGACAATAGAAAAGTGACAGGAAACCTAACAATCCTTATTTTAATATTTTTTTACCGAAGGATTTGGCTTGTTCAATGAAAAAATTCTGCCATTCTTGATGATTTATTTTAACGATCATGCGCGGATAATCTTTCAGTTCTTTCACCGCGGCGAATTGGCTGCCGAGCTGGAGATAATCAATGTGCCAGTCAAATTTGATTTTGGCTTTTTTGACGAGATTCTCGATAGTCCAATGCTGTTTTTGCATTATAAAATACAAATCAATGAAATCGCGAGCGCGCGGCCGCTGGTAAATGGTAAAAACTTTATTGGCGGCGATGTCGATAAGGCTGTCCACGGGCAGTTTGTTTATCTTTATTTTTTTTTCAATTCTCGGAAACGGGAAGTATGTGAATTCTGTTTTGATGGTGTCATTCTTCAGACGCAGAAAAAAAAGATTGCGGTTAAAGCTCTGCTCGTAATCAATTTTTTTGATTCCCAGTTTTTTCTGGTTGCGTCTGAAAAAAACCGCGATCGCTTTCGTGTCAAATTCCTTTTCCGAAAAGAAATCCAGATCCTCAGACAGCCGGTGTTGCAGGTAAAACTCCGATAGCGCTGTTCCGCCGGTCAAATAAAAAATTTCGCAAATGCTTTTATCGGCGCTGATCGCGTTGAGAAGTTTTTGCTGGTTTTTGCTTAAGATCGTTTTGGCCATAAGAGCGTTTTAAAATATTTTTTTTTGCGCGGGTCAAGGCGCAGGCTCGGCCAGAATTTTTTCAACTCCTGCTTGCTGATTTTTTTTCCGGTCAAACCGAAATTTGCCGTCTGTTCCAGCCGCCAAATGGCGTATTGCTTTTTGTTTTTCTTTAGATCCTTTGTATTGATCGACCAATTGTGCATATGTTGAATTATATCATTAAATTGCTGAAATGTAAACAAAAAGCAGCCTTTGCGGCTGTCTTTTTATTGACAATAGAAAAGTGATAGGAAACCGTTTTCAAATTCGATTAAATGAATAACCGAATTTGCCGACCGATATAGAAAAAGAGTTTAACGTCTTTTTCATGATCTCCTTAGAAAGGAGTTGTTCCATCCACAGCTTCCGCTACGGATGCCTTGTTACGACTTAGCCCCTATCATCGACCCTGCCTTCCGTCGTCCTACAACGACGTTCGGGCATTGCCGACTCTCTTGACTTGACGGGCGGTGTGTACAAGACTCGAGAACGTATTCACCGTGATGTGCTGACTCACGGTTACTAGCGATTCCAGCTTCATGAGGTCGAATTGCAGACCTCAATCCGAACTGAGACCGGCTTTGGTGGGATTAGCTCCGCCTTGCGGCTTCGCAGCCCATTGTACCGGCCATTGTAGCATGTGTGTAGCCCAAGGCATAAAGGCCATGCTGATTTGACGTCGTCCCCACCTTCCTCCTGGTTAACCCAGGCAGTTTCCCAATAAAAATTAAATTAGGATAAGGGTTGCGCTCGTTTCCGGACTTAACCGTACATCTCACGACACGAGCTGACGGCAACCATGCAGCACCTGTCTGGCACCTTCGAAAGCGGCCCCGGTTTCTCGGGGCTTGCAGCCAGATGTCAAGCCTTGGTAAGGTTATCGCTTACCGTCGAATTAAACCACGTGCTCCACCGCTTGTGCGAGTCCCCGTCAATTCCTTTGAGTTTTAGCCTTGCGGCCGTACTCCCCAGGCGGGATACTTAACGCGTTAGCTTTTTTAAACGACACTGAAAGGGTCGATACTTCCAATGCCTAGTATCCATCGTTTACGGCGTGGACTACGCGGGTATCTAATCCGCTTCGCTCCCCACGCTTTCGTGTTTGTGCGTCAGTACTGTCCTAGCAAGCTGCCTTCGCATTTGGTGTTCCTGCCGATATTAACGGATTTGACCCCTACACCGGCAATTCCGCTTGCCTCTTCCAGACTCTAGTCCAATAGTTTCAACGGCAGGTTCCCGGTTGAGCCGGGAGATTTTACCATTGACTTGATGAACCGCTTACACACGCTTTACGCCCAATAAATCCGGGTAACGCTTGGGGCCTTCGTATTACCGCTGCTGCTGGCACGAAGTTAGCAGCCCCTTATTCTTTTGGTACCGTCGTTAGTTCGTCCCAAAAAAAAGATTTTTACACCCCGAAGGGCTTCTTCAATCACGCGACGTCGCTCCCTCACGCTTGCGCGCATTGGGGAATATTCTCGACTGCAGCCTCCCGTAGGAGTCTGGGCAGTGTCTCAGTCCCAGTGAGGCGGGTCGTGCTCTCACACCCGCTACTCGTCATTGCCTTGGTAGGCCGTTACCCTGCCAACTAGCTGATGAGGCATAGGCCCATCTCAAAGCGCCGGAGCTTTATTCAACGGACTTTTGTCCGCGGAACATATCAGGTATTAGTCCAAGTTTCCTCGGGTTATCCCTGTCTTTGAGGTAGGTTGCCAATGTGTTACTCACCCGTTTGCCACTTGTAGAAGTTAGAGATGGGAAGTGGGAAATTGGAAAGAATTTAATTTAGACTTTTTCGTCATGACCAGTTTTCTCTCAACTGGTAAAGTTGTTTTCCGACAATAGTGTATTCTTCGATTAAATTTATCGCGGTTTCAGCCGCCAGAAATTTAACGTTCATCGCGTCATCCAAATGGCTGATTGTTTCATTGCAAGAGCCGAGCGCTCTTGTCAGATACATTTTGAATTCAGCTACGGATCGGCCGAAGCCTTCCGCAATGTCTGAATGAATCGCATTCGCTGATCGGCATAATTGATCTCGCAAATGAAATCCAACCGGAGGAAACCCGCTCGCTTCTTTTACCACTATCGGATAAAGTCTTTTTGATCTTTGGTATACTTCCAAATCAGTGAATGATTTAATCATATGATTTTAGCATAAGTATATCATATCAAAATTGTTCTTTCTAACTTCTAATCTCCAAACTCCAACCTCTACTCGTTCAACTTGCATGCCTTAGACACGTCGCCAGCGTTCACCCTGAGCCAGGATCAAACTCTCAATAATGCGTCCAGTTTAAAAGGCGCCCTGTGAATAAATCAGCAGGGGCTGGATCTCACCTTGAATTTATGATGCGTTTCCTATCACATTTCTATTGTCAACGTACATGTGAGCACTATTATAGTTTATAATTAAAAATCTGTCAAATGTTTTTTATGGATAAAATGTGGAAGAAAAAGAGCGTAGAATTACAGTATAAATTTTTAATAACAGAATGAAGATTGCTTCGCGTTCAAATGAATATTATCGCTTGTTTAGGTGAAGCTCGCAATGACAGTTGCCAGACAATGCTCGCAATGACAACGACAGGTAATGCTCGGAATAAAAAAGCAGCCGCTTGGGACTGCTTGCTTTCGATTAATTGTCGCCGAACGTGACGAATAGGCATTCGGGCTGGGACAGCATCGCGAAAACGATGCGTTTCATTTTTTCTTTGGCCGCGAGTGTGTGTTTTTTTTGTTCGCCTTCGTCTTGGTTTTGCATCCCCAACAGTTCAATCGGATCGAAACTAATTTGATCTTTGAAATTGGTGATGTTGCCCAAATCGTAAGGCACGCCTTCGACGCACTGAACTTTCATATTGCTGTTAGCCATGAATTTTAATCGGAAGCCGTTGGGTGCGGTTACAATGATGTTTTTTTCCAATTGCATGGCGTAAAGCGAAAGGCCGAGCAATGCATCGCTGATCGTTTTTTCACTGATTATTTCTTCGTGCAATCGTCTCACTTTGTCAATAAACGGCTCGTTCATCGTATCCTCCTTTGTTAAAGTGCGTTATTATGCGTTGATATTAAAATTTTAGCAAGCGATTTATTTATTGTCAAGCGTCTTCACGTTTTTCGCCCGCCAGTCGGCGATATTTTTGTGGTGGCCGGAGAGAAGGACAGAGGGGACTTTCAAGAGGGTTTTTTTTGTCTTGATGGCAGACAAGGCATGCCTTGTCTTTGCTTGACGGTGAGACAGGGCATGCCCTGTCTTTACTTTATGAGAGACATGAAAAACCTCCGGCCGAGTGTATTGCGGATATTCGAGGTAGCCGACTTGCGAGTGGGATTCTTCTTTCAGCGATTCTTTTTTTCCAAGAACGCCGGGGATCAATCTGGTGATCGAATCCATTATTACCATCGCGCCCAGCTCGCCGCCGGTCAGCACGTAGTCGCCGATCGATATTTCTTCGTCAACCAATTTTTGGATGCGCTCGTCATGACCTTCATATCTTGGGCAGACAAAAACGATCCGGTCCAATTTGGAAAAGCTTTGGGCCAGCTGTTGCGTCCATTTTTTTCCGCGGGCGGAGAGGAGGATTATCTTGGTTTTTTTTGCGGGGCGGGAGACGCAAGATGTTGCGTCTTTACTGCCTTTAGACTGTGAGGCAAGGCGTGTTTTGTCTTTGCTGGACGGTGAGACAAGGCGTGCCTTGTCTATACAAATCCTCTTGAGAGCTTTGAAAACAGGCTCGACCATCAGGACTTGGCCCGGACCGCCGCCGTACGGCTTGTCATCCACTGTGCCGTGCTTGTCAACGGCAAAGTCGCGCAGATTGTGGGTTTTAATCTTGATAATCTTTTTTTCTTGCGCGATCCGAAGCATGCCCTTGTTTACATAAGAGTCCAATATATCGGGGAAAATAGTGATAATATCAAATTTCATATGGTGTTTAAAGCACAAAATTCAAAGCACAAAGCCAGTGCAGCGCAGTCGTGCCGACAGGCTGCACTGCGCTGTCAAAATAAATTTAAAATTTAAATTTTAAACTTTAAATTTATTTTGAATTTTGTCCCGAAGGGATCCCTTTGGGAAACTTTGGGCTTTGGGTTTATGGAGCGCAGCTTCATTGTATACAATGTTTAAAAGAAAAGCCACAGCTAAGAAATAGCGCGGCTTTTCGGTTTTATTGTAAATGTGAATTTAGATTTTCAGATCATCGACAACGTCGGTATCAATGTTGTCTCGGCTGTCTCTCATGCCCATTCCCATGCCCATCGGGCGCGGTTTGCGAACGTGAGTCGAACCTTCCGGCTCGTTGATCTTCAAATTGATGCGGGCGTTGTTCTTCGCGCCGACAATCTTCAGCAATGTTCTGATGGCGCGGGCGGTTTGGCCTTGTTTGCCGATCACGTAGCCCATGTCGGATTGGTTGAGCGACAAGGTCAAGAGCACGCCCATTTCATCGACGGTCCTTTCGACTTTGACGTCGCTCGGGTTGCCGACGATCATTTTCACGATGTACTCTAAGAAATCTTTGTCCTGATTTTTTTCTGCCATAATTTTGTTCGTTCGTTTCTTAATTATTAAGCGAAAGATCGCGTTTCAAACGGCAAGGCGCTTTATTTTTTCGACCTTTAAAAGCGAGCCAAGCTTTCTGAAACGTACATAAACATTATAGCAAAGTTTTTCGCGTTTGTCAATAAGAAGAAAGGGGATGAGAAGGCAAAAGAGGGCGGAGAAGGGAAGAAAAGGGGATAAAAGAGGCTAAAGGAGATTATGCAGGGGGGAGGAGTGAAGGAATGGAATTTCCTTTATTTTTTTGCGTTTTCAAAAGCCCCAAGAAAAACTTGGAGCTTGAACTATTAAGATTTTTTTTCTTCGGCTGTCGGCTTGTCTGCCGCAACGGTCGGGGCTTGGGCCGCGGGCGCAGCTTCGACTTTCGGCGTGCCCGCCGCGGTTTCAACGGAGGCGGGTTCTTCCTTCAACTTGTCCGCCGTAGCATTTGCGGAGGCGGGAGCCTTGGCCGAAATTTTGGCGGCGCGCTTCTTGCTGACGCGGGAAACATGCTCTTTCTTTCCTTCGATGATTTTCTTTTCGATCAGGATGTTGTGGATGGAGCTGGACGCTTCCGCGCCTTTGCCAAGCCAATATTTTATCCGGTCGGCGTTGATTTTCAATTCTTTGGAACGCGGATTGTAAGTTCCGAGGTTTTCCAAAAAGGCGCCAAACGGATCTTTGTGTTTGTCCAATACGATGATGCGGAAGCAGGGCATTTTCTTTTTTCCGACGCGGGAAAAGCGGATTGAGAGCATAATGTATAAAGCGCAAAGCACAAAATGCAAAAATCAAAATAAACTTAAAATATAAAATTAAAACTTATTTTGAGTGTCATGCTTTGGATTTTGAATTTGATGAGTGAATGATAGCTTTATTATTCCGAATAGTCAAGGATAATCGCCGGTTAATCGCTGGTTGATAAGTCGGTTGGCTGTTTTTTCATCTTCATGCTAACATTTTCACGCGTTGCTTGAAAAGGCGGCTGCATTGACAAATTAATAAAATTATGCTATAATTCTATTTCGTTGCATAAAGCTGATGCGAATAAACCAGCATGCAAATGATGCGAATAGACTTAAGTAAATTATAGCTAAATTTGATTGATTTATTAACGCTAAAATTATGAAAAATTTGCAAAATACGATTAAATTAACGATGAATATCAGAGTTTTGATATCGATTGTTTTGGTTGTTTTTATCGCAAATATGGCTGTTCCGCAGGTTGCCGGCGCGCAAACCGTACTCGCTACGGACAAAGGCCGCGAGCTTGTTTTGAGCGACGTTCATCCGATGGATTTGCTGGCCAGCCGTTTCGTTGAATTCAGCAATGAAGACAATGTTTCGGTTGTAAAAACGATGACTGTGATCGCCACGGCTTACACCAGCGCGGAAGAAGAAACCGACAATACGCCGTGCATTACGGCCAACGGCTATGACTTGTGCGAGAACAATCAGGAAAACGTCATTGCCGCCAACTTCTTGAAATTCAACACCAAAGTCAGAATACCGGATTTGTACGGCGATCAGATTTTCACCGTGCAAGACCGCATGAACGCGCGCTACGACAAGCGCATCGACCTTTGGAAGTTGTCGAAAAGCCGGGCGTACGCGTTTGGAAAGAGATTAGTGAAGATCGAGGTGGTGGAGTAAATGAGATACCAATATACGAATGCATACTAATAATACGAATATAATGTAGATGGCAGGCTTGCCGGCAACGGCAGGCGCTGCCCGCCTCGCCTTGACGTAATCCGGCGAGTCGAGGCGTTGCTGACATGAGAATAACTGCTAATCAGTTGTTACCATGTTAGCGATAATGTTGCATTAACAATTTTATTTTGTGTCTGTCCGGTCTATCAATCGTATGTCGGGCATGGTGCTCGATGTATTGTTGTTTTGCCGGCGGATGCGGGAGGTCAAAGATGAAATCGATGAAACCCACGATTGAGCAGATGGAAGAGTTTTTCGCGCAAGTGAAGGCCGGGCGGATCACGAAGGATAATTTTCAAAAATTCATTTTCAATCCGTCCATCGAAGCCAACATAAATGGCGACGGCTACATCGTTACCGTGGATCGTACTCTATCGTTGGCCAAAGCTATCGAGGCGGGAAAATACAATTCGAAAAACGGCAACATCACGGATGAGCATTATCCTCTCATTGGCGAGCCGAAGAAATCCAAGGCGACACTCTTTCTCGCGCATTTGAACAAAAACGCGTCCGACGCGGAAGTGGATGCGTATCTTGCGGAAAGAGGGCTGCGAGATGCGGACATCCGGGAACTTCTTGCTTTCGGCGCGAAATATCCGAAAATGCAATTGGAGTTTCCGATCATTGCTCGCGGCTCGGTGTGGCGCGATTCC
>JAZDPK010000016.1:0-3982 GCA_043797615.1 Parcubacteria group bacterium | reverse complement strand
CGGATTGATTTCACAATTGAGGCGCGCGGCTATTTCCATTACTTCCAATATTGCCGAGGGATTTAGCCGGCATACTTATAAGCAGAAAATAAATTTTTACTCGATCGCCTTGGGTTCTTTAACAGAATTGCAAAATCAAATAATCGTTGCCAAAGATATTAAATATATTAACACGGCGCAATATGATGAAATATTTGCTCAATCGATCATTGTTCATAAAATGATAAACGGTTTGATTAAGACTTCAAAAATATATCTTGAAAATCATCCTGCTTTACATAATTCATAATTCCACATTCATTTTTTAATAGCATATTTTCGCATCAGCGCGTTTAGTCTAATTCGTGTTTTATGTCACTATACCGCAGGAAATTAGGAAAATGGGGAGAAGAGCTGGCCAGAAAGTATTATGAGCGGCATGGGTACGCGTTTGTCGACGCCAATTGGCGCAAAAGGAAAGGCGAAATCGATTTGATTATGGAAAAGACGGATGTTAATCCCTGTGAAATTGTGTTTATTGAAGTGAAAACAAGGACGACGAATTTGTTCGGCTATGGCGAAGAGGCGGTGACCTGGGCGAAAAAACAGAAAATTCAGAAAACAATAAACCAATTCATATCGTTTAACGAAAAGTATCAGAAATATTTTCCGCGATTTGATATTTTGGTGGTGGAATTGTTCAGCTTGACGCCGAATTATGTTTTATTCGAGAATGTCGAGTTGTAAGAATTCCAATATTAATCAAGTGGATCAGTTGCAAATCAGTGGATCATGTCGTTAACTCTGACTTTAATGCTTTCTTATAATTTTATGGAAAACCAACAATCAAATCCGTCGGCCAAACCGGAAATCGTTCATCCTTCCCATTCGAAAGACGATCGCGCGTTCGCGGCCATCAGCTACATTTCCATTTTGTGCTTGGTCTCGCTTTTATTGAAAAAAGACAGCCAGTTCGTTCAATTCCACGCCAAACAGGGAGTAGTTTTGTTAATCGCCGAAGTGATTTTGTGGTTCGTCAATATCATTCCGTTTTTCGGCTATGCCATCTGGCGAGTATTGTCGCTCGTTTTCTTGATTGTTTCAATTGTCGGCATCGTAAACGCGTGGAAAGGGAAATATTGGAAGCTGCCGCTGTTTAGCGAGTACTCGAATAATCTTAAATTGTAAAAACAGATTGAATATTGAATTTAGAATAATGAATTATGTAATTGAGATTGTTCCGAATGATTCAATTCAATGTTGCATAATTCTTACTTCTTGATTCGCGTTTTTCATTATGAAAAGAACTAAAATAGTTTGCACGCTCGGTCCGGCGTCGGACAGCGTCGCAACGGTTGAAAAATTGATCAAAAGCGGCATGAACGTCGCCCGCTTGAATTTGTCGCACAATACGCTGGAATACCACGGACGGCTGATCAAAACCGTGCGAACGGCGGCCAGAGCGACGGGCGAGCCGGCGGCGATCCTTCTTGATTTGCAGGGACCGCGCATCAGGATCGGCGACCTGGGCGACAAAATCGTCAATTTAAAAATCGGACAAAATATAATATTGACGGAAGATGTTGATTATTCAAAAGCCGGAGACAAGAAAATCATTCCGGTTGCTTTTGCCAATTTTTCAGAAGCGGTAAAACCTGGCCAGCGCATTTTAATCGCCGACGGATTGATCGAATTGAAAGTAAAATCGATTGAAAATGAAAAAATCCATTGTGAAACGATGAACGGCGGAGCGGTTTCTTCGCACAAGGGAATAAATCTGCCCGATACCGCGGTTAAAATTCCGAGTTTAACGGAAAAAGACAAGAAAGATCTGGCTTTCGGCCTGAAAAACGGCGTGGATTATGTCGGTTTGTCGTTTGTATCCGACGCGAATGACGTTAATGAACTTCGATCGTTGATAAACAAATTGGATAAAAATCCGGTTCCGGCGAAGATCATCGTCAAAATCGAACGAAAAGCGGCGATCGACAATATCGATGAAATAATCGAAGCGGCGGACGGCGTGATGGTGGCGCGCGGCGATCTGGGCATTGAATTGCCGGAGGAAGACGTGCCGCTCATGCAGAAAATGATCATTGATAAATGCCTGCACGCCGCCAAGCCGGTGATCGTCGCCACGCAGATGCTCGATTCGATGATCAATAATCCGCGGCCCACTCGCGCGGAGGTGAGCGACGTGGCGAACGCGGTCATCGACCATACCGATGCGGTGATGCTTTCCGGCGAAACCGCGAACGGCAAATATCCGGTCGAAGCCACGGAAATGATGAAGAAAATAATCGTTGAAACGGAGAATTCGGTTTACGACAATCTGGTCTTGCAAGATAAAGTCAAAAAAATAATTCCGGCAAGCGAAGCGATCGGCCTGGTGGCGAAAACGCTGTCGGAAAATTCCAAGGCGAAATTGATCCTGGCCGATGCGGCGTCGGAACATACGGCGCGGATTGTCAGCCGCTACCGGCCGGAAATGCCGATTCTGGTATCATGCGCCAACGAAAGATCGGAGCGCCAGCTGAATTTGAGCTGGGGAATCGCGCCGTTCGTTCTGCTGAAAACGAAAGATCCAAAAGAATCGCTGGCAAAATCAATGGCTTACGCCAAAAAGAAAAAGCTCGCCAAGGCCGGCGATAAAATTATCGTCGCGACTGACAATTCGGTAGAAGTTAAAGCAATTGGTTAATCACGAATTACGCGAATATTCGCGAATTAAAACGAATCTAAAAATGAATTATGAATCATGAATTAAGTTCTTCAGTAATATTGTCCAAAATTTTTATCAAGGTTGCATAATTCATACTTCATAATTCATTTTTATTTTGATATGCGTCATCTTCCTTTCTGGCAGGCGACCGCCACGCTGGTCGGATCCGTGATCGGCGCCGGCGTGCTGGGCATTCCCTACGTCATCGCGCGGACAGGCGTTCTGCCCGGATTTTTGATTTTGATCGTTTTGGGAGCCGCGGTGATTTTGATCAACCTGATGTTCACGGAAATAGTTTTGCGCACGCATTTCCGCCACCAAATCGCCGGCTACATGAAAAAATATTTGGGCCGGACCGCGTATATTTTGTCGATCGTTGCGCTTTTGGCCGGCTGTTACGGCGCGCTTACCACGTACATGATCGGCGAGGGCGAAGTGCTGCACACGCTTTTCAACGTGAACAACGTTCTCGGCAGCGTAATATTCTTCGCAATCGGGGCGCTCATGCTTTATTTCGGATTGAAGCTGATTAAAATATTCGAGCTGTGGCTGGTGTTTTCATTTTTAATAATCATTTTGTCGATATTCTGCTTCAGCGGCGCGTCGATCGATTTCTCGAACTGGCAATACGTCAATTGGCAGCACAGTTTTTCCATTTACGGCGTAATCCTGTTCGCGTTCGGCGGCGGCGCGGCCGCGGTCGTGCCTTTGCGCGAGATTTTGCGCAAGGATCAAAAAGACGTTCCGAGATCGGTGATGATCGCCAGCTTTATACCGCTCATCGTCTATGTTTTATTCTCGCTGATCGTCGTCGGCGTTACCGGCGCGAATACGACCGAAGTGGCGACCGTCGGCCTTGGGCGCGCAATCGGACAATACATGCTGATCGGCGGCAACTTGTTCGCTTTGTTCACCATGTTCACCGGCTTCTTGACGACCGGCATAATTTTAAAGGAATTTTTCGAATTCGACATGCGGTTTTCCAGATTGTTGTCTTGGTTTTTGGTAATAATTTTTCCGATAATAATATTTTTGCTCGGCATGCGCGATTTCATCAAGACAATGGGAATCGCCGGCGCGCTCACTTTCGGCATTACCGGCGTTTTGATCATTCTCTCGTTCTGGCGGGCGAAGAAGCTGGGCGACCGCGAGCCGGAATTCAAACTGCCGAAATTAAAAATCGTCGGCGGGCTGATGATCGTGATGTTTTTGGTCGGATTGGGTTATACAATCTTTCATTTGGTTAAATAATTAAAATCCGAATAAGAAAGAAAAATCCGA
>JAZDPK010000004.1:0-11622 GCA_043797615.1 Parcubacteria group bacterium | reverse complement strand
ATCCCCTTTCACGTTTCACCAAATCACCGGTTTTCAAAAGTTGATCGAACGCCGGAGATTGATAACTCATGTTTGGAAAAGTCGTCTGCCACAGATCGAACAAATTTTCCACGTTTCCATACCGGTCTTGTTGGGCAATCAGTGCCCGCAGCAGCGCCTCGCGGGTCGGCGACGGCTTGCGGTAAGCCGATTTGGTCGCTTTCTTGTCCAGACTCTTCTTGACCGGCTTCACGTCCGGAGAAGAAGCAGGGCGCCGATACTTTTCAATCAGACGCACGCATCCGGGTTTGCGCTCGCAGATATGCCCCTTGGCGTGCAGTCCGGTCAGCACCGACGATCGATAACAAAGGTTCGGAAAAACTTTCTGCCAAGCGGCCATTGTCTTTGCCCAGCCGCGGCCATCCTGATCCTGAATCAAGCCGTCGAGCATTTTCTTCTCGCTGTCGGTCAAATCGTTGTCCATTATCTGTCTTGCCGGCTGCTTCATGTACGAACGATAGGTTTTGAAAGTCAGCTCCTTGCCGGTGTCCAAAAAAAATTTCGGATCCTCCGTGGGCTTCAGCATGCCGCGCTTGATCAACCGGTTGATGTCATCTTTGCACGCATGGCGTTTCATTTCCACCATGCAAACAGCGTCCACGTCGATCAGCTTGTCCGGCTTGTCTTTCGTGTGTTTGCGGATCGCATCGTACATTTTCTGAATCATCAATTTCCTTTGTTGCGCAGTCATTTTTAAATCACCTCCTTATTTATTTTGAAACGTAAAGTTTCTAACTGTTCAAAAAATGAAAATATTCCAGGTACATGCTTTCGAACGTGTCGCTGAACCGCCTGGCTTCGTTGTCCGGCAACCGGCTGCAAGTGAACTCCTTGAAGCACAGCTGCATGACGTAGCTGATCAGACTTTTCTGGCCGCGATTGTCGGAAACCATGCAATCCTGATGCAATAAGTTGATTTGAATCAGCTTGTCTTTGGTGCGCGACCGCCAATTCTGCGGCTCTTCGGCCGTTGGCGTATACCACATTATGTTCAAGCCGTTCTCCGGCTTGTACCTTTTCGGTTCGGGCTTCTTTCGGTCGGCGTCGTCGCTGAACGGCCGGCCTGGATTCTTGCGGCGATTATGAATTATTTCATCCACCACCTGTTTCGGGGTTTTCTTCGCCGGCGGCTTTTCCACCGTGCCGGTCCTCTTCTTTTCGAAAACATGGAAACCCTTCGGCTCCATTTCCGGATGATCTTTCAGGATCGCCTCGATCTCCTTCGCGATGATCTCCGAAGCCTTCTGCAAGCGTTCGTTTCTGGAGTTATCCTCCAAAACGGAAACGAAACGAGCCAATTTTTCCTGACAATACTTGTTGAGGGCTCGCTTGAACGCCGCCAGATCATGATCGTAGACAAAGCTCAGGCGATCGCCGGACAAGGTGCAAAAATCCGTCGCCGGATCATTCGATTTCAGCCGAATGTTTCCCTCGAAATAGCCGCTTAGCAGCACCTCGGCCGCCGCCGGATCAATCTGACTGCGTTTAACCAATTCGTTGATCTTGATCGAATAATCGCCCTTCGTGGTAACGACGAACAATCGCGGATCTTTCAGTATCGCCGGCGACATGTTCAGATCGAAAACAATCCGTCCGCCGGTCGCTGGCTCGCCTTCGGGCGGCAATTTCTGGCCGCGGAAATGAATGTTTTCCACTTTCTTGGAAAATTCACTGCCCTGCTCGTTGATCCAAATGATTTTGATTTCACACTTGGCAAGTTTCGCGGCGTATCGGTTTACCAATTCTTCTTCGATCGACTCGATGCCGCGGATTTCCCTCAACGCTTCCAGACTCACGCCTTCGAGTCGCACCATGGTGGTGGCGTTCTCAAACCAGCATCCGGGAATGCTTAATTTTTCAGCCTCGTAATAGTCGCAATTCACGAACAGATCCTCCGAATCCATCGGAACATTCGCGTTCAAAGTGTATTTTCGGAATTTGTCCTCTTTGTCCGTCCGGTCGATCGTCACCATCGTTAATTTGTTGCTGATGCTGATGCCGGCGATGTTGCCGATTCCCTTTTGACCGATGGCGTCTTTGTCGTGAGTCTTGAAACTCTTGCCGAGCTTTTCAAACTTTTCCTTTATTTGGCCGTGCGAAGCGCCGCAGGCATTGTCGATCGTCCAAATCATGCGATTCATCATATCGACTTTCACTAAGATCTTTAAAATTTTCTCTTCCTTTGGCATCCTGATGCCGCCGTCAATCGCGTTCTGCACCGCTTCCGGAATAATCTGAAACGGCTTATACAACTCCGATAGATACTTCGTCACGGTCACTGCGTAAAATCCGATTTTGACTTGCTTGTCCAACACTTTTTTCATGTTTTTTTCTCCTATTTCTCATCGGTTAATTGAACGCGTTTTTCCAGCAAAGCGTTTTCCCGCGCTTTCTCGCTCGAAAGCGCCTGCACCAGGTTCATGAAATTGTACCACTCGTTATCCTTGAACATGCGCCGCAACGCTTTGCGATCTTCCTCGGTTCCTTTCACGAACGATTCGAGAAGTGACACCAGCTTGGAGATCTCGTATTGAACGATGATTGCAGTCGATACGGCTTTCATCGGCGCTTTGCGCGCCGCGATCGCCGCCTTCTGTTGCACGGGAGGCGTCGAACTATCTTGCCCCGCGGGCATTTTGAATTTGTCCGGAAGCAATTCTGCCAAACGGCTTTGATATTTTTCCGACAGCTGGGAAAATTTATAATTCATTTTCGTCCACTTTTGAAAAGTGGCCAGCGGCATGTTCAACACTTGCAGCGCATACGTATATTTGGCCAGGCCTTTTTGCCGATAATCGTTCTCCAAAATCGGCATGATTAACGGATCGGCTTCCGGATTCTCCGGTTGAACTTCCTGCAACGCCGCCGGTCCGAATTCATTGGGAAAAAGTTTCCTCAGTTTTTCCTTGTTTCTCGGACGCAGTCCGCCGAAAGTGTAGTCCGGCCGATTCTGCCAATCCTTGACTGTCTGCGCCGGAATGCCGAGATAACGGGAAAATTCCAGATGCGTTATTTCGTGACCACGCTCTTTTTGAAGCTGCTGCTTCTTGTTGTTAGCCCACTCGGCCATGCAGATATTGCTGATGCTTGCGTCCATCTTTTTCCTCCTTTTGATGTTATAGTTTAATTTTAGACAAAATAAATTGTCAACGGACAAAAAATTTAGCTACATATCAGTTTATCTCATATTTTAAAATTTGTCAAGGCCGGATAAAATCTAAATTAACCGACATTTTCAAAATATAAAAGCTCCGAGAAACGCTGTTCCCGGAGTTTGAATCTCACTTGGCCGCAATAACCTTTATTTTGCACACTTCGCGAAGCCAGCAGGTCTGGCATTGTTTGTTGTTTTGAAACGGGCAGTCCTGACGAAACGCCGCCAGCAGTTGATTGCCGCGCGCGATGATCAGATTGCGCACGGCCACCGCTTTTTCGTGGTTTTGACTCAGCGCGTAAATAAACTTCGCCCTGTTCGCCGGAGTCATCGCTTCGACAAACGCGATGTAATAAGATTGGATCAAATCGAACGGCTCCGAATGTTCCATTTCGCGGTAAATATCAGCTACCTGCACCAGCTGAAAAACATTCGGCTGACGGTAATGCTTCTCGAGATAATCCATATCGATTTTCTCGTCCGGTTTTCCGTTTTTCAAATTGCCGGAAAACCGCAAAAACTCTTTGTACTTCTCGTAGTATTGCACCGTCAAATTCATGAATTCCCTGATTTGATCGTCGGACAATCCCCGCGATTTTCCCAACTTAATCGGGCACAAATCCCTGGCCGCGCAGGTCTCGCATTTGTCCTTGCATTCGCCTTTCATTATTCGCCTCCTATTAAAGTTCAATTTAGCGTATTAAAAAATATTAACAAATAAATTTTAAAATGTCAAGCCGATGATATTGACGATGATATTGACAATTGAAATTAAACTGTTAAAATAGCGGAGTTAAGTTGATTCAACGTTCTTTTAAAGGAGGCTAAAATGATAAACGGATTCAAAGCGGTGATTTTCGATTTTGACGGCACGCTGCTCGACGTTTACGAGTCCGGCGTTCAATTTTTGATCAAGCTTTTCAATAAATACGATTTGGAATTGAGCGATAAAAAAGCGCGGTCAATCCGCGACCGGACGCTTCCCGACGTTATGGGCTTTTTCAACGAATCGCTGGCAAACGAATTGAACAAACCGCCGGTGAGCGAAGAGGAGGTCTTGGCTTTCCTGAACCAGCGGCAAGACAAACTGTTTCCCGACGCTTTGACGGTTTTGAGCAAATTAAAAATGGACGGCGCGCTCTTGCTGCTGGTGTCGAATCGCCCGGATCAAGATTTGGCAAAACAAATGCGGCAATGCGGGCTTGATGAAAAAATGTTCTTTTACGTCAAAGGGGTGTACGGCACGCCGTTTGAAAAGCCGCGCCCGGATGCCATTGCCGAAGCGGTCGCGCTTCTGCGCCATGAACGGATAATCGTTCCGGATCAAATCATCGCCGTCGGCGACCATCTGTTAGACTGGCAAGTGGCCGTTGCGTGGAACATCCGTTTTTTCGCTTTGACTTGCGGCGTGACAACCAAACAAAAATTTCTCGAAGCCGGCTTGCCCGAGCACCGGATATTCGATTCGCTTTCGGATTTATTTTTGAAATAACAAAAAAGAGCTTGCATCAGCGGATGCAGGCTTTTAAAATTTAAATTAAATAAAATAGAGCGCAAATTGTTCGCGCTCTACGATGATTTACTTTTTGAACTTCATTACTCTTGTGTTCTTCGGAAACGGGCCGTTGATCCACTCGCTGCGCAGATAGCATCGACCATCCCGCTGAATGAAACAAGCGACACCATCCAACTCGTCGCCGGTTTTCATTTTAATTCCGACGCACACCTTCACGAAATCTTCCCATTCCTTCGGAAAATGCTCAATGCTTTCAACCAGCTTTTGAAACTGCTTTTTCGTCATGGTCAATTTTTGATTTCTGGCGCGATCGAGCAGCGTCCTGCCGTTCAATTCCTTCTCCCTAGGCAAAAAAACGGAAACCAATTCGATTTTTTTGTGCAATTCTTTCGTGTCCATTGAGACCTCCTTGCTTTGAAATTTCAAAGAATATGATTGCGGTTTTCTTACGCAAATTTGCGCAATATTTTATTCCATAAAACATGTTACATTAAACCGCGTCGCTTGTCAACCAGAATAATTTGACATAATCTCTCGTTTTGCTACAATGAAATCGGTATGAATAAAATCGTTTTGAACAATTGGTGGTGGTATCTGCATGAAACTCGGTGAAATTCGAGCGGTTTTTATTCATCAGATAAAATTTTCCTCGAATTTCACGGGGATTTTTTTAAATGTCCTTTCATAAAATGAACTTTCCAACAAAAAGGAGATGGAAATGCAAATCAGAAAAGAAAATCCGACGCTGGAACAAGCCGCGCCGCTCGTTGCCGAAGGATTCGTGCAACCCATTTCGCCGGAACTAATCGAAGACACGCGGCAACATCTGCGCGCCGGCGACTTCGCTTATTCAATTTTCGAAGACAAAACACTGGGCGGATTCGCCGTATTTCGCTTGCTGCCGAATAACATTCTGATGCTGATCGGCATGATGCTGGGGAAAAATCTTCAAGGGCGAGGAATTGCCGGACAAGTAATCAAAGCGGCGCAACAGGAATACAACTGCGAATATTTGGCGCTGCGCACCCAGTCGCCGCGCATGTGGCTCGCCGCGAGGAAGCTGTGCAATTTGTGGTTTCCTCATTCTGACAACGGCGGCCTGCCGGCGCAATTCGCGGCCATCGCCGAAACAATCCGAGAAAACCTGGGCGACAAATTCTGCTATCCGCTCGTGCCATACTGCTACGGACAGCCGCTTTACGGCGCCAAGCCGATTTACCGCAATCCTGCCGTGCAATCCTGGTGGGACAGCATTTGCGACTTAGAACGGGGCGATGCGGTTCTATGCATTGGAAAATTCATTTAATTCAACGGGGGCGAATATAAATATTCCGCTCCCTTTCAAACAATTATGGTAAACAAAAATAGACTGATCAAAACCTTTTGCGAGCTGGCGAAAATCAAAAGCCCATCCGGAAAGGAAATCGTCATCGCGCGGAAAATCGAATCGATTTTAAAGAACTGCGGATTGAGCGTCAAGCGCGATTCGTACGGCAACATCGTCGCGAAGTTTGCGGGAAAAGGCAAACCGCTGATTTTCTGCGCTCACATGGACACGGTCAGCGTCGGCGCCGGAAAAAAAATTAATTTGATCGTCGGCAAGAAAAAAATATCAAGCGACGGCACGACGATTCTAGGCGCGGACAACAAGGATTCGATTGCGGCGATACTGGAAGCGGTTAGAGTTTTAAATGAACAAAAGCTGGCGCACCGCCCGCTCGAGCTGGTTTTCACCCGCGAAGAAGAAGCTATTTCCCGCGGCGCCAAGAATCTTGATTTTTCCTTATTGAAAGGCAAAGAATGCATCATATCCGATTTTTCCCACCCGTATGGCGCGATCGTGCAGAGCGCGCCCGGCCTTTACCAATTCGAAGCGCGGATTAAAGGCAAGCGCTGCCATGTAAAAGAGCCGGAAAAAGGCGTTAACGCCATTCTGGTCGCCGCTGACGCCATAAAAAAAATGCCGCTCGGCCGGATCGACGAATTCACCACGGCGAACGTCGCCTATCAGATCGGCGGACTCAGAGGATTGACAGACGCGCCGCGAACTTCGATTGAAGAAATAACAACGGGCAACCGGAACACGGTGCCGGACATCTCGATCATTCTCGGCGAAGTGCGCGGCGCTAAAAAAGAAAATATCAAACGCGCTTTGGTGAAAATCCAAAAAATATTTTCAAATTCCGCAAAAAAATTCAACGCGAAAATTAAATTTAACGAACGAAAATTGAGCGATGGATACTTTTTTCAAAAAAACGACCCGCTTTTACTGATGGCAAAAAACGTATTTAAAAAACAAAACGTCAAATGCGAACTCCGCCATACCCTTGGCGGTACGGACGCAAACATTTTCAACGGCCGCGGTATTCGCTCAATTGTCATCAGTTCGGCAAGCCGGAATAACCACCAGAATTCTGAATACCTGATTATTCGCGATTTGGAAAAGCTGGCGGAATTCTATATTATCGCGGCGACGATTTAATCCAAAAAGAAAAAGGACGGTTCTGTTTAGAACTGTCCTTTGTTTTTTGGCACCGGCGACAGGGATCGAACCTGCAACCCACGGATTTGGAGTCCGCTACTCTGCCATTGAGCTACGCCGGCGCAATTTCAAGGTGATTCCATTCTTGCATGATGTTATTAAACTGTCAAGCGTTTGCCTTGACAATAAAATTATTAGAGGTAAAATTGAAAATCAAAGGAACCTTGACAATTCAACCGAAAAATACCGCAAAAAGGTATTTAACAAAGGAGGAACATAATGAATCCGCAGATCGTACTGTCCGGCATCCGCGCCACCGGCAAATTGCATATGGGCAATTATCTCGGCGCGATCCAGCATTTCGTGAAATTAGCCAACGATCCGACAAAAAAATGCCTCTACTTCATCGCCAATCTGCACACCTTGACCACTTGGACCCCGCCGGAAGATCTGAAAAACCATCTGGCCGGCATTGTGCAGGATTTTCTGGCCTGCGGCATTGATCCGCAGAAAGCGGTGATCTACGCCCAGTCCAGCGTGCCGGAAATCAGCGAGCTGAACTGGCTGCTGGCCTGCCTGACCAATATCGAAGAGCTGAAAGGAATGGCTCATTTTAAAGACAAAGAAAAGCAAATGAAAGAACGCGGCGAAATGGTCAGCGCCGGCCTCTTAATCTATCCGGTGCTCATGGCCGCGGACATTCTCGGCCCGCGCGCCAATCTGGTGCCGGTGGGACAGGATCAGCATCCGCACGTCGAGTTTGCCCGCGACATCGCTAGACGATTCAATCGGACATACGACAAATTATTTCCGATTCCAGAATTGCTCGAGGGACCTGGCATTCGCGTGCCCGGTTTGGGCGCTTCGGGAAAAATGGGCAAGAGCGAATCCGAAAACAATGTTTTGAATCTCGACGATTCGTCCGACGCGGTGAACGCCAAATTCAAAATCGCGGTCACCGATGAAAAACGTCAGTTTCGGAAAGATCCGGGCGATCCATCCAAATGCAACATTTTCATCCTGCATCAGATGCTCAGCGAACCCGGCGAGCTCAGCTGGGCGCAGAACGGCTGTCAAACCGCCGGCATCGGCTGTCTGGAATGCAAAATGGTCGTCGCGGCCCACGTCAACAAAATCATCGAGCCGATCAGGCAGAAGCGAAGTGAAATCTGCGGCCTCGGCGCCAGCTATGTGCTGGACATTCTGGCCGACGGCGGCAAGAAAGCTAGACAGCGTTTTTCCGAAACTGTTCAAATCGTTAAAGATAAAATGGGAGTACCATCTTACTAACCATCCAACAAACAACAAGGAGTTGAACAATGAGCAAGGGAAACGATTGGCGCTGGCCCAGAATTCTGAAGAATATCGAGAAGATCGTCACGGAGATAAAAGAAATCGATTCTCCTTACGAGCCAAAGGATGACAAACCCATTCCCATTTGCTATCCGGGCACGCACTTAAGCAAATCTTTGCTCGGCAGAGCCACCAAGCTGCTTGCCAAACAAATCAATTCCATCGGCAGCCACACGCACATAAAGAAAAATGCGGACGGCAGCATTTGCAATCGCGCCAGCGAAGGCGGATTCGATCAAGTCCATCAGATGGAAGCGGGCGCGATTTTCCTGGTCGCTTCCGTGCTTGGCGGCTCGCCCTTTACCGTTGACGGCTATTTTTGCGGCGGTGGCACCGAAGCGAACATCGAAGGCATGTGGGTCGGCCGCGAATGGCTGAGAAACACGCCTGATCCGAAAAACAAAGGCATAGCGGTTTTGACAACGCCGCTCTTCCATTATTCAATCGGCAAGGCTTCAGAAATATTGGATCTCGGCGCACACCAGTACTTGCATTGTCCGCTCTGCGAATGCGACCACCTTTTCATGCCCGATCCCACTGGCAGCGGTATGAACATGGTCGGCATGGACAAAAATGGCCAAATGTCGATCGCTGAATTGAAAAAAGTCTTCAAAATCAAATACAATGAAGGCTTTCGACGATTTATGATCGTTCCCACCGTCGGCACCAGCGTGATGGGTTCGATCGATCCGATCGAAGAAATCGGCAAATTCATTCAAGCCGCAACTCGCGAAACAGGCGCCAATTTCTACATGCACGTTGACGCGAGCTTTGGCGGATTCACCGTGCCCTTTGTCAAGCCGGACATGAAATTCGCGTTCAATGTGCCGCAAGTCATGTCCGTTACGGTCGATGCCGATAAAATGGGCCACCTGCCATATCCGGCCGGAATTTTCCTTTGCCGCAAAAATCTTATGAGTCTGGTCGGACGCAAAGTCAACTATATCAGGGGCAATAAAGACGATACTGTATCAGGCTCTCGCAGTTGCCTTGCGCCGGTCCTTGCCTATTACACTTATCAAACGCTTGCGATCGATGACCAAAAAAAATACGTAAAAAAATGTTTGAACATGCGCGATTTCCTTGTGCAAAAAATGAAGGAATCGTTGCCGTGGGTCAAAATCCTGCCTTGCTCACCGTATGTCAATTTTGCGCCGATGGTAATTCCCATTGACCAGACGACAAAGAATATTCCAAACGCCTTAATGGAAAAGCTGGACAAGCCGATCCCCGGAGTGGATCCGATATTGGAAGGTTATCATTTGCGCAGCGATTTCGTTCCGAAAGATCCGGCAAACGTGCTGAGCTGCCCGCATACGGTCTATAAAATCTGCATCATGCCCCACCACACCGAACAGCAGATGCTGAATTTCGTGAATGACATCGCCAGAGCCGACGAAATGTGGAAAAAGCACAAAAGCTTGATCTGATTCGTTTTTTCCCAAAGCTCGACATTAAAAAATGCCGGGCTTTTTATTTGCGCAAAAAAATCAACGCTTGATTTTTCCCGGACATTTTGATATTATGCAAATCAGCCACATTTAATAATAAATCAGATTAAAATTATGCAGATTACCAAGAAAATTCTTCCAAAAATGCAAATCGAATTGACCGTTGAAATGACGCCGGACGAATTGAAACCGTATCTTGAAACAGCGGCCAGAGAAATGTCCGCAACCAAAAAAATTCCCGGCTTTCGGCCGGGTCACGCGCCGTACGACGTTTTAATCAAAGAAGTGGGCGAAATGCACGTCTATCAGCACGCGGCCAACGACGCCATCGCCGCGACATATTACAGCGCGCTTGAAGCGGAAAAGCTGGAAACCATTGATCAGCCTGACATTAAAATCTTAAAGCTCGCGCCGGGAAATCCGTTCATTTACAAAGCCACTGCCTCGCTCCTGCCGCAAGTGGCGCTTTGCGATTATTCGAAAATAAAGGTCAAGCCGCTGCCGGAAATCAAAATCGATCCAAAAGAAGTGGACAAGTCGATAAACGAGTTGCGCCGATTGCGCGCCAAGAAAATATTGGAAGACAAAGCGATTGCCAAAGGCGACAAAGCCGAACTGGATTTCGACACGTTCCTGGACAATGTCGCGATCGAAGGCGGACAGGCGCGCAAACACTCGCTCGTCGTCGGCGAAAACACGATGATTCCGGGATTTGAAGACAACATGATCGGCATGAAAAAAGGCGAAGAAAAAGAATTCGAGCTGGCGTTCCCGAAAGATTACCAGACAAAGGATCTGGCCGGCAAAAAAGCGAAATTCAAGATCAAAATCCTTGCCGTCTACAAAATCGAGCTGCCGGAATTGAACGACGAGCTGGCGCAGAGCCTCGGGTTGAAGAAAATGGTTGATTTAAGAAAAAATATTGAAAACAACATTAAATTGGAACGGAAAACAAAAGCGAAACAAGCGCAAGAACTCGAAATCTTGGAAAAAATGAACGACCTTTGCAAGTTTGAAGAAATTCCGGACGTTTTAATCAATCAGGAAACGCACAAGATGCTGCACGAGCTGGAAAACAATCTTGAACGGCAAGGATTGAAATTCGACGATTATCTGAAACACCTGAAAAAAACCGAAGCGGAACTGCGGCTCGACTTCACGGCCGACGCGATCAAGCGCGTGAAATCAGCTTTGGCGATCAGAGCGGTGGCGCAAAAAGAAAACATCACGGTCGCGCCTGCCGAAATTCAAGACGAAATAGATAAAACCATCGCCAGTTACAAAATGCATCCGGCTTACATCGAACAGGCCGCTGACCTTGAAAAATCAATGAAAACGGAAAACGCTCGGCACTACTTCGAAAACCTCCTGGCGAACAGGAAGACGATCGAGAAGCTGAAAGAAATGATAAAAAAATAACTCTACGGAAAACAAGGGGGCGCAAGAAGGCTAAAGAAGATAATCTTGAAAATCTTCTATAGCCCCCTTTGCCTTCTTTTCCGTCTTCATCACCTATGCTCCTCGCCATCTGCTCTGATTCTCACGATAACATAGTCAACATCGCCTCGTTTTTGAATTATTGCAAAAAAAATAAAATCGATTCGATAATCCACTGCGGCGACGTGAC
>JAZDPK010000065.1:0-60005 GCA_043797615.1 Parcubacteria group bacterium | reverse complement strand
GATGACATTCGGCAGGAAAACCGGCACCGTAGCGCCTTTGTAATTTATTTTGAATTGAATACCTTTCAAATCCATGTCTTTACCTTGATTCAGCATGTCGATCGAACGCACGTCGGCTGATTCATTCTGACCGAAAGAAATAACTCGCCCTTTTGTTTTGGCGCTCATTTTCCTGACCAACTCGTCGTCGTAATTCAAAATCGCGAAACCGCCGCTTTTCAAATTTGAAATTATCTTTAATTTTTCTTTGGCGATGTTTTCAATCGTTTTGAAAAATTCCAAATGCGCGGGCCCGATTTTCGTCACCACGCCGATGTCAACGGGAGCGATGCCTAACAGATATTCGATGTCGCCCGGCTTGTCCGCGCCCATTTCCAGAATCAATGCGTCCGGATAATTTTTATCTTTTGAAATTATCAGCTTAATCGCCGAAGAAAAAACCGAAAGCCATCGGCAAGGCGATTTTCCGCCGCTTTCTTGGCCGATGATCGTCAGCGGCACGCCCAGCTCGTTGTTGTAATTTTTCAAATTCCGGCGCGCGCTGAATTTCGCCGCCAAAACGGCGTAGACCGCTTCCTTGGCCGACGTTTTTCCGATCGAACCGGTAATGCCGATAATTTTCGGCCGGTATTTCTTTATTATCGCTTTGGCGAATAAAGCCAATATTTTTTGCAATGTTTTTTTCATATGTAGTTTTAGCATTATATCATTGAATTTTAAATTAATCAACCCAATAAAATTTTTCATGCGACAACATTTAATATTGCGCAAGATGCGATAAACGGGATAAACGAGATTGTCTTGACTGACTATTAAGGTTAGTTTCGCATGGTTTCGCGTTTTTTCGTTTGCGTTGTTTCGCGTTTACTTCACCTCCGTCGGCACCTGATAATAATCAAGAATAAACTTCGCCACTTGCCCGAACAGCGGCGTGGCCGTGCTCTCGGCGTAGCGATCCACTTTCGGATTGTCGATTCTCGTCACCAGAACCAGCCGCGGCTTGTTGAACGGCGCGAATCCGGCGAACGTATGAATGGTTTGATCCGTATAGCCGCCGTTGACCAAGTCCGGAACTTGCGCCGTGCCGGTTTTGCCGGCGACTAAATAGCCGGGAACGCCGGCCCGTTTTCCGGTTCCATTTTTCACCACGGAAACCAGCATGCTACCGAGGAGTTTCGCGGTCTGGCTGGAAATGACCTGATTCACCACTTTCGGCAAAGTCTTCTTTATGATTTTTCCGTCGCTGCCGACGATCGAATCAACAAGATACGGCTGAACCAGCTTGCCGTCATTGGCAATGGCGCCGAACGCCTTCAAAAGCTGAATCGCGGTAATCGTAATGCCCTGGCCGAACGACGCAGTGTCCAGATAAATCTCGCCGTTCTTGTCCAGATTTTTCACGTTGCCGCGGCTTTCATAGCACGCATCAACGCCGGTTTCTTCGCCAAATCCGAATCCGCGCACATACCGCTTGAACGCGTCCAGTCCGACCTGCTTGGCCGCGTAAACCGCGCCGGTATTGTATGACTGCTCCAAAACCTTGGTCATATTGACGACGCCGTGCGCCCGCAGATCGGAATTTTTGATCGTGTAGCCGGCGATCTTCACTTCGCCGGTGTCAAGGTAAGTCGTGAACGGCGTAACTTTTCCCGCGTCCAAGGCGGCGGCCATAGTAATCGCCTTGAAAACCGAACCAGGCTCGTAGCTGTCGAGCAGCGCGGCGTTGTTGAAAACGCCGATGTCTTTCGCTTCATTGTAATTGTTAGGGTCGAATTCCGGCGCGTTGCAGAGAGCGATGATCGCGCCGGTGGCTGGATCCATGGCAATGAGAGAGCCTTTGTCCGCCTGATATTCGACAAGCGCCTTTTTCAGGGCGCTGCACGCGTAATATTCCACGGTCTTGTCGATCGTGAGCACGATGCTCGAGCCGTCCGTTGCCTGGCGAAAATCGCGGCCGGCCGTGGCGATCCAGCGGCCGAGATTGTCCATTTCCGAATATTGAAACCCGGGCTCGCCGGCGAGCGCCTTGTCATAGCAGGCTTCCAGACCGTAATTTCCTTTCAGCATGCCGTTTTCCGCCTGCTTGCCGACAAAGCCGAGGAGCTGGCTGGCAATGTCGCGCTCCGGATAATAGCGCGTAATTTCCTTGGTCCAGGCGATGCCTGCCAAATTATCTTTTTTCAGCGCGTCGATCGTTTCATTCGGCACATAATGCATGAGCACGGCGTAAACGCCGTCTTTCTTGTTCAGCTTCAGTCGCCAGCTGTCAATCGTTTCCTGCTCTTCGGCCAATTCGCCGGCGAATTTCGCGGAAGAGGCAGGCGCGTTGTCTTTTTTATTTAAACGCAATCCTTCTCTGCCTTCCAGATTAAACGCGATCTTCAGCGCTTGCAGCGCCGTTTCCGGATCTTTCACGTCTTTCGGCACGGCGTAGAGCAGATTCAAGGCCTTGTTCGTCGCCGCGGGAAAATACTGGCTGTCGTCCGCGGTTTGAACCAGCCGCCCGGATTTGTCCTGAAAATAAATCGCGCCGCGCGTTGGATAGAGGTTTTTGTAAACCTCGTACTGGCCGGACGCCAGCGCCAGATAATAATCCTGGTCAAGCACTTGCAATTTGTACAGCCGGACGACGATCAGGCTGCAGAGCAAAATAAAAAACGCCGACAGCACGGCGATGCGGTAGTCGCGCATATTCTTGCTGTCCAGCTGGCAATAGCTGCCGGTGTAATAATGCGCCGGGACTTTTTTCTTGACGAGAAGGGGCATGGTAATTCAGCAATTATGAAAATTAGAAGGGAAAGAGGGCTAAAGAGGATATTCGCGCCAATAATTTTCAAGACTACCTTCTATAGCCTTCTTTGCCTTATTCTGCCCTGTATTGCCCTGTTTTTTAGAATCCGATTTCCGCCTTCCCCCACATCTCCCGATTTTCATCCCATTTCAAAATTTCCAAATTGTTCGTGAATTCGGTTTCCGAATATTCGTACCGCACGTTCATCTGGGCGCCCGGCCGGTTCGAATAGATCGTTTTCCTGTCCAGCACTTTCGGCTTGGTCGTCCTGATCAGCTTCAATTTCCCCATCGGCGAATTGCAAACAACGATTTCGCGGAACGCCCGAGGAATGTCATCAATCGGCTCGGTGGTCTGCTCTTCGATGCCGAAATTCTTCCTTACTTTTTCCAAAAGCTCTTCCCATTTTTCTTGCTGCATAGAATTTATGGTTATAGAATTATGAATCATGAATTAAGTTACCTTGACATAACAGTCTGAAACACTTAGCTCATAATTCTAAATTCGTAATTCTATTTTTCATACTTATTCCACTTCTAACACTTCTTACGCCTTTTTCATTTCTGCGTTATCTTCTTTAGCCCTCTTTATCTCTTTTCATTTTATTATTTTTTTTCTTATCTCCCCCATCATCTCCAAATAAAACTCCAAATTATTCAGCGTCGCCAAGCGCAAAGCCGTCATGTCTTCGGAAACGAACAAATGGCGCAGATACGCTTTCGAATGATGCCGCAATTCATCGAAACGGCTGTCGGCTTTTATCGGCGTTTTGTCGAATTTGAATTTTTTAGATTTAATGTTGATGTATTTGTAAAAATCTTTCGGTTTGGCGAAATTCAGCGCTCTGCCAGTGTTAACGAACAATCTGCCGTGCCTGGCCTCGCGCGTCGGAATAACGCTGTCGAACATGTCGATGCCCCGCTTCACCGCTTCAATTATCTGATGCGGGTAGCCCACACCCATCAAATAGCGCGGCTTGTCCAAAGGCAATTCGGGAATAATATAATCAAGCACTGAATACATTTTTTGTTCAGTCTCGCCCACCGACAGCCCGCCCACCGCATAGCCGTCGAATCCGATTTTAACGAGTTCTTTCGCGCTTCGCACCCGCAAATCTTTTTCCAATCCGCCTTGAACTATTCCAAACAAAAGCGGCGGAAGTTGATTAAGTTTATTGAGTTGATTCAGTTTATTCTTTGTGTTTTTTTCACCTGTTTCCCCTGTCTCTCTTGTTTCACTTGTCACCCTTTTCTTAAAATACTTATGGCATCTTTCCGCCCACCGCGTCGTCATATCCACCGACTTTTCCAAATAATCGCGCTCGGCCGGCAATTCCACGCATTCGTCGAGGCACATCATGATGTCGGAACCGATGGACATTTGGATTTTAACCGAATCTTCCGGCGACATTGCATATCTTTTCCCGTCAATGTGCGAATTGAACACAACGCCGTCCGCCGTGATTTTTCTTTTTTTCGCCAATGAAAAAACCTGAAAACCGCCGCTGTCGGTCAAAATCGGCTTTCCCCAATTCATGAATTCGTGCAAGCCGCCCAACTTTTTGATTTCTTTTTCACCCGGCCGCAGCATCAGATGATACGCGTTTAAAAGAATTATTTCCGGGTTTAATTTTTCAATATCTTCAACGCTAATGCTCTTTACTCCGCCTTTCGTGGCGATCGGCATGAAGCACGGGGTTTTAACAGCGCCTTTTCTCGTCATAAATTCGCCGGCGCGGGCTCGGCCTATTTGGCTTAATAATTTGAACGGCATATATACATAATTTTAACAATTTTTAAGCTAAACGTCAACCAAGCAAAACAAATGCAAAAAGCAAAATGCAAAGTGCAAATTATTCCGCCTGTCGAAGAAGATTGCTTCGTCTTACAAAGAAAGTTGCAATCTTTCCACAAGCACCATCTCGCAATGACAGGCGAGGATTATTCAACTTTATGCAATTTGTACATTTGTACTTATTTGTCCCGAAGGGATCCCTTTGGGATAATTTGTAACATTTTAAAAGGCCCGCCTCTGCTCGAGACAAGCCTTCTCCCGCCGGGCGGGATATCCACACGACAAGCATGGAAATGAATTTAATAAAAGCACAAAACTCAAAGTTCAAAATCAGTGCAGCGCAGTCGTGCCGACAGGCTGCACTGCGCTGTCAAAATAAATTTAAAATTTAAATTTTAAACTTTAAATTTACTTTGCATTTTGCTTTTTGCAATTTGCATTTATGCGATTTTCAATTACTTTCTGGCCACCAACTCCCCCGCCGCGTCGTAATACGCGATTTTCTCGGCCGGGATCATGTTCAAACTTTCAATCCGCTCGTTCAATTCCGGCGACGCCTTGAGATCGATGAGCTGGAGCGCCAATTCGTCGTTATAATCGCGGATGTCGGAAATCTGCTTTTGTAGATCGCGCACTTGGAATCCTTTGGCCGCGATGGAATTGACTTCGAAAAGATAGGCGCCGGTCAAGGCGACGATGAACGCGCCGACCAGGCAATAAAAAAACAATTTGCTGAATTTCGAACCGCGTTTTGTTGCCGGAGCGGCATTATCTCTGAAATTTTGGGAATACTTCGTCATAATGATGAAGGATTTTATTTTTATTTTTAAATTTATAATCCGAACAGGAAACCAAATCCGAATTCTCCGAATAAAAAATTGCGACGTAATTAATCAAACGAATATTCGGAGCATTCGGATTTTCCGGGTTTTATTCGGATTATATTCTTTCAACGACCCTTAATTTCGCAGAACGACTCCTAAAATTTTCCGCCACTTCCTTTTCAGATGGAATGATCGGCTTTTTCGTGATCAATTTCAGTTTGGCGACGTGTCCGCATTGGCAAACCGGAATTTCTCTCGGACAGATGCAATCTTTGCTTTCCTGCTTGAAATATTGCTTGACAATTCGATCTTCCAGCGAATGGAACGTGATCACCGCGATTCTGGCACCTTTTTCAACCGTTTCAACAATGTCTTTCAACGCGGATTTGACGTTTTCCAATTCGTTGTTCACCGCAATGCGCAATGCTTGAAACGTTTTCGTCGCCGGATTTATTTTCGTTCTTCGGCTCGGGACAACCGTCATGATGATTCGCACCAGATCAAGCGTTGTTTCGATTTTCTGCGTTTTGCGCCTTTCAGCGATGGCTTTCGCGATTTTGAACGCGAATTTTTCCTCGCCATATTCGTGCAAAATCCGTTGAATCTCATTTTCCGGCCATTCATTGACGATAATCGCCGCGGTCAATTCGTTGCCATCGGGATTAAACCGCATGTCTAGCGGCTCGTTAGCCTGAAAAGTAAACCCGCGGCCGCTAGATTGCAGTTGGTCAGAAGAAAGGCCGAGATCAAGAAGAACACCGCTGATTTCATTGAATTTTTTTTCATGGATGATATCTTTAAATTTCACGTACGAATCATGAACCAATGTTAAGCGCTTGTTATATTGAGAAAGCCTTGCGGCCGCTAGGTCCAGCGCCTCCTTGTCCCAATCGATACCGAGAAGTTTACCGTCCGGTCCGGTCAATTCAAGCAATCGTTCGGCATGCCCTCCTCCGCTGACCGTGCAATCGACAAAATTACGGTTTTTTTTCGGGGCTAAAAACTTTACCGTTTCCTCCATTAAAACTGGCTTGTGCAATGTTGGCATTTGTTACCAGATAAATATTAACTCGAGAACTTTGATGAATTTTACGAACATACTTTTTTGTTTTTATTTTTTCACCGAGCTGTCATCCTGAACTTGATTCAGGATCTGACAGCGAGGCTTTTTAGGTTTTTAGGTTTTTTCGTTTTTCGTTACACTCCCAACTCCCCAACTTTTCCGCGATGTCCGTGCTCGCCTTTTCCGTTTCCGATTTATACGAATTCCATTTCTTCTCGTCCCATATTTCCAAACGGTTGTACAAGCCGGCGATGATTGTTTTCTTGTTTATGCCGGCGTACTTGCGCAGATAATCCGGCAAAATGATTCGGCCTTGCTTGTCCATATCCGCGTCCATGGCTCCGGCCAGCATTAAACGGGAAAAAGCCCGGGTATTGGCCTGGCTTATTGGCAAAGACGATAATTTTTTCGCAAGCGTTGTCCATTCTGTTTTCGAATAAACAAAAAGGCAGTTGTCGATTCCGCGCGTGACGACCGCGCCGGTTTTCAGCGAACTGCGGAATTTGGCCGGCACCGCGAGGCGGCCTTTGTCGTCAACCGAATAATTGTATTCGCCAATAAACATTTTGTTACTAATTATCCCAAAGGGATCCCTTCGGGACGAATTTATACATATATACAAATTTACGAATAAATCATCTTTGGAGATTTGTATATTCGTATATTTGTAAAGATATGTAATTCGTAACCATTCCACATTCCCCCACTTCTTATATCATTAACTCCATTATATCCCACCGCTATCCAAGCGTCAACACTTTTATCCACTGTTTTTTAATATAAAATAAGCCTAGATTAAAACGCTGTGGATAATTTGAACGATAAACTGTTGACAATAAAATCCAAGCGTGCTAAAAAGATATTGACTGAACAATTCAATTTAAGGAGGAACGCAATCATGACAACCGGTTGGTATTCTATCGAAGCCGTAAAATTCGAAGACTTGGACGTTGGAGTTCATTTCATCAGAATGTTAAAAAGCAAAGTGTGTCGGAAAAATAAACCCGCACTGCACAAACTTTTCTTAAAAACAGCGGAAACAACTACATGGAGCAATGAAAAGAGACGCGTAATAGTATTCAACGCGCAACGAGTAAAAGCTGGATCATACCACAGAATTCCTCACAATGAAGACGTAGTTGCTGTTCTGCTTTAATCTAATCCCGCAAATAAATAAAAAGCCGCGCGCTATCAAACGCCGGCTTTTAAAATTTATCAATATGGTTTCGCGTCGTTTTGCGGTTTTAATTTCGCGCCTGCCTGCCGCAGTTTTAACGAAGGCAGGTTGTTTCGCGTTTGCTAGTAATATGCGGGTCCATTCCGTAAAACGGCCTGACGAATTTATTGCGACCCCGCAAATGCGGGGGAAGCAATCTACTTTCCGCATTAATCGCTTTATCCCAAATCTTCTCCAATTGTTCCTCCGGCGCCAACCCTTCCCACTCTTTTTCCAGACGAACGCCGATCACCGGCGCGTTCATTGCATAAGCCAACGCATTCGCCGTCGCAATGCCGATGCGCAACGCGGAAAACGCTCCCGGACCTTCCACCACGAAAATGTTTTTGATTTTCACCTGTCTCCCTTGTTCCTCCTTTCCCGCTTTACTCACCTTTCTCACTCTTCCCGCTTTTCTCAACAACTCTTCCACTGTTTTCAACAGCAATTCCGATTGGCTGTATTCTTTTTTAACGATTCGAAAATCAACAACGACTTTATCGCCGATCGCTACGGAAAAAAAATTGTTTTGCGGAGTCGATACCAGCAGATTCATAATATGCATTTGTATATGATAAGTACCATATACATTTAGATTGCCGCGTATTTCTACTCTTGTTTTTCCTTCGCCTTTCTCTTTTCCCATTTTTTGTCGTACCTCGCCTGCCTTGTGGCCGAATCGACAACAAGCTTGTTCTTCAGTTGCGCCACCTTCTCGACTGCGTTTTTTTCGAGCCAGCGGTCGGCAAATTTATCTTCCTCGAAAGCCTCGCCGGCTTTTTCTGTTTTGGCCTTCGCTTCTTGCTTGTTCATTTCATATCCCGGCAAAAAATTCGCCAGCATCTTCGCGTCTTTCTTCGCCGCTTCCAGCTGTTTCCGTTCTTTCGCCAATTTCATGAGCTGCTCATTCAATTCATTCTTCCGCTGCTGATCGCGACGATCCAGATTTTTCACCGGCAGTTTTTGGTTTTCCCTGCTCAATTCTATTTTCTTAATGTTATTGTCATGCAATCTGGATTCTATCTCGTTGTAATGGGTCAACGGATTGAAAAACCGGTCGAATGCCGCCGCGTATTGCGCGTCGGAATCGGTCAATGAATCTTCAACGTCTTTTTCCGTAATTTCATATTTTTCTTCTTCAAAACCGTCAATCGCCGCTTTCGCTTCGCCAGCGAACATTTTATTGAGCGTGTTGCGCAGGAATGAATGATATTTGTAAACCGGAAGCGGCTGGCCGTTAAAGCCTGGGTTGAAAAAACAAGTTACATCGTATCTGATGTTATTCGCTATTTTTTCCGCCAGCCGGCCGACGACTTCGCGATCAAGCTTTGGAAATTTTTCCTTGATTTCATCAATCAGAATCAATCGATAATTTTCATCAAAGTAATAATCGTCGCGCAAATATTCCGCGGCCTTTTCATTTAAAGATAATTCCATTTGCGGCGCTTTTTCCGGCTGAACGGCGGCGGAAGGCATGGATTCGTTTGGTTTGTTCATATTTTCTTCAACAGTTCTATAGTTCTTACTATAGAACTGTAAATAATAAATTATTTTAATAGTTCCAAAATTTTCGGCAATTCCTTTATCCCCTGCTCATCGTCAAAATGCCCCAGGTCGTGTTCAATAAAAACTTTCGCGCCGAGGTTTAATTCGAACATTCGTTTGTTTTCTTCCAACGGCACATAATCGTCGTTGTCGGACAGAATGACGTTAATATTGTCAGCGCATTTTTTAATCGCGTTGAAATCGATCGGCGTTTCAACCCACGGTTTGGCGATCGCTTCGACTTCTTCGTTTTCCAAATTCCGCAGAATAAAAAAACCGGCAACCAGAACGATTCCGCCGATTTTAACGTTGTTCAAAGTCTGCAAATAGCGCATTATCGCCTGGCAGCCGATGCTGTGGCCCACGAAAAAAGTTTGATCGTCCGGAACGCCGATATTTTTTCGTATGCAATCGACCCAATCTTCAATGGTCGGCTTTTCCGGATGCGGCATAGCCGGCGCGATCACTTCGCATCCCCGCTTTTCCATCTCCAACTTCAACCACGGGAACCAGCAATTATTAGGATTGCCTTCCCAGCCGTGGATTAAAAAAATTCTTTTGTTATTAAGCATATTTTTTTCACAACCAATTGGAATGACCGATTGTATTATAACAATATTACAGCAGTCTTACTATTATATATCCTTCTGCCTTAGCTTATCCACCACCACGATATTCTTCTCGTTTGAAATGATGTCGCTCAAGAATTTGTCGGCGATGTCGCGGCGCAATTTGAATTCTTCTTCATCCAGGATCGTGTAATTGATCGGCCGGCCGATCTGGATTTCGAATTTTTTGAACGCTTCCGCCGCCTTTTCCCTTTCCAACGTTCCAATGATCAAGATGTCGGTCTTCGCCTTGTCGTCCTCGGCGAAAAAACCGCCGAGCGAAACGTATTTTACTTCGCCGAGCGCTTTAATCTTGTCCAAAAACTTTTTTTCAACCAGCAGTTTTCCTTTGTTGAACAGATTGAGCAGATCTTTGTGAAAAAGATTTTTTTTATTCAAATGATAGTAGCGCTTCGTGTTCAACCCCTTGGCCTCGCCCGACTCTTTCGGCTTCAATTCCTGCACTTTGATAAGACCAAGATCAATCAGATTATCCAATTCCCGCCGAACTGAATTAATAAGAGAATCGGAGAGCCTGGTCAACTCCCGAACGAAGAATTTCTTATCCGGATTTTCCAAAAAAATCCTCATTATTTTGACTCTGGTCTTTGAACCAAAAAGTTGTTCAAACATAGATAAAAAAGGTATAAGAGGGCAAAAAAAGGCATAGAAGGCAAAGAAGGCAGAAAACTTACCTTGAATATTCGTTCAAAAACTTGATTGTTTTTACAGTTATCAGTATAATGTAAATAATTAAATTAGTCAAAACAAACGCTCTAAAAATCGCCCTATTCTCCATTTTTGTTTCGCCCCATATTGCCCTCTTATCCCCCTTGACATTTATGGAATCAAACTACGACATCGCGATCAAAGAAATTTATATTCCGTCCAAACACGCGAAGGAATCATATCTGTGCGAGGATTTTATCATTTTCCCGGAAGGCAAGGAAAAAAACGGCGGCTACGTTTTCGGCATCATCGAGCTGCGCGCCACGCCCACGGCCGAAAGCGAAAAAATCATCCAAACGATCGTAAACACTTTAAAAGAAAATTATTATAATCAAATCCTGTCTTCGCCCGAGCCGCAAAAGCTGAATTTGGAAACTGTTTTCGAATACGCCTTGCAAAAGACGAACGATTCGATCACTGAAATGATCCAGATCGGGCACGTCAAGCTCGCGCTCGAAAATTTGAATTACCTCGTCGCCGTGGCCAAGCCGAACCAGGCGACAAAGGAAATCGACTTTTTCTTCACCCAGCAAGGGCTGATCAGCGCCTATCTCCTGCACAAAACCAGGGAGAACAATTATAAGGTGATAAATATCATTGAAAACACGCCGAAGCTGAAGGAAGCGGACGCCGGCCGCATTAAAATTTTTTCATCGACGCTCGCCGGCAAAATCTTCGCCCATGACGCCGTCTACGTCTCGTCGGAGATTTTCAGCAACTACATTCCGGCGCACAAAGTGAACAAAATCCTGTCGACGAACGAAATGCCAAGCGCGATCGATTATTTCAAAAGCCTGATCAACAGCGTGAAAAACAATTCCCATCTCACCTACTGCGCCATTTTCGTGAAGATGGAGGCGATGCGGCCGGCGGACAATCGGCCGATTGCGCAAAAATCGATCGACGCCCTGATCGACACGCAAGATCGCACGGAAAAATTCCTGACGCCGACGTTCGCCCTGAATTTGAAGGATTATTTCGGAAAAATCGCCAAGCTATTCAAGCGCGGCGATTCCGGCAAAAAGCTGACCGCGCCGAAAACCCAGCCCAAAGTGAAGTTCGGCATCGTCAAATTCATTTTCAACGCGGTGAAAATCATTTTCACTTCGCTCGGCAGGATATGCCTTGGCGCCGTCCTGTTCCTGTCCGGGCAGAAGAAGGAAAATCCGACCCGCGGCTCGCTCGCGGACAAGAAGAAGCTGAATGCGGTCAACAAGACCATCCTGGCCATTGTCGCCGGCCTGGTCGTTTGCCTGGTCGGAAGCGTCTTCCTCGTCAAATATCTGCAAAACGTGAAAGCGGAAAAAACCGCATACGAAAACCAGCTTAAGAAGATCCGCGACGAAATCGACAACGCCCAGCTCAATTTAATATACAAGAACAACGACAACAGCGCGATACTGGCGCAAAAAGCAGCGGAGGATATTTCCGCTTTGCCGCAAAAAACAGCAAGCCAAAAAGCGAATTACAGCGACCTCGGCAATCAGCTCCAGTCCATTCGGGAAAAACTCCTGAACATCGTGAAAATCGAGCCCAGGCAAATCGCCGAAATTTCGGAAAACAGCCGGCCGGCTATGCTCCGCTCGATCCTGAACCTGGACAACAAATCGTATGTCGCGGCCGATTCCGCGAACCTGTACATTGTTGCGAGCGACGGAAAAGTGGCAAAGACGACCACAAACGAATCGGGTGCCATTCTCTGGAGCGCGAAGGAAGACGCGAATCTGCTGTTTTTGACGGACGAAGGCAAATTGCTGAAATTCGACGCCAATTCGAATTCGCTTCTGCCCCAATCGATCGATTTGGCCGGCGCCGGCGTCAGCGCCATGAGCCTATACAATCAAAGCCTGTATTTCCTTGATTCGGCCCGGGGCGAGCTTCTGAAGGCGCGGCCGGGAGCGGCGGGCTTCGGCAGCGGCCAGGCGTGGATCAAGAACAGGAAAGGCGCCGATCTGTCGCAAGCCATCGGCCTGGCGCTCGACGGCAACATTTACGTGCTGACTTCGGCCGGTAAAATTTACAAATTCTATGCCGGCAATCTCGTCGATTTCAATTTGAGCCCGGTCGATCCGCCGATTTCTGATGCGCGGAAAATTGTCGCCGGCCTTGACTTGAATTACATCTACATTCTGGATAAAGCCGGCAAGCGCATCGTCGCCATAGACAAAACAGGCAAATTCGCCAAGCAATTCAGCTTCGATTCACTGCTTGGCGGCATCGCCGACTTCCAAGTCGACGAAAAAAGCAACGTCATCAGCTTCATTGCCGGCAATAAAGTCTATCAGGCAAATATAAAATAATAAAAAGCAATCAAAATTTATTTTTTACAAACAAAAGAACCGGAATCAACCGGTTCTTTGTTATCTTTTCCTGTCTTATTTTAAATTGACCGACGCGCCCGCGTCTTGGAGCTTCTTTTGAACCGCTTCGGCTTCATCCTTCTTTAATTTTTCCTTGATCATCTTCGGCGCTCCGTCCACCAGATCCTTGGCTTCCTTCAGCCCGAGGCCGGTGACTTCCTTCACGACTTTGATCACGGCGATCTTGTTTTCGCCGACCGCCGCGAGCTCGACGTTGAACTCGGTCTTTTCCTCGGCCGGAGCTGCGCCCGGCGCTATGGCCGCGGCCATCATCGGAGCGATGGCGCTGACGCCGAATTTGTCTTCCAATATCTTGACCAATTCAGCCAAGTCCATTACGGACATTTTTTCGATTTCCTCGACTAAAGATTTGAACTTAGCCGGCACTTCCACTGGTGTTTTTTCTTCTGCCATAAATTTATGATTAATTATTCTAATTGACATGATTGCTCTAATTATTCTAAATAAAGTTGCTTGTTAATCGCCAAAATATTTTGGTGATTGGTTTATTGGGATTTATTTAGAACAATTAGTTTAATTAAAATAATTAGGTTAATTTTAAATGAATTATTTATTATTTTTAACGGCGTTCAACACGTTGATCAAGCCGCGCAAATTGCCGGCCAACACGTTGACGAATCCGGTGATCGGCGCTTTGATCGTCGCCACGGTCTTCGCCAGAAGCTCGATCTTCGACGGCAGATCGGCCAATTGCTTCAAAGTTTCCATTGAAATGAGCTTGCCGTCCAAAATGCCGGCGCGGAAAGCCACGGCCGGGTGCTTCTTCGCGAAATTCTTGATGATCTTCGCCGGAGCGGCTTCGTCAATAGCGCTGATCGCGAGCCCGAGGCTGCCTGCCAAATCCTTTGTTTCAATATCGATTCCCTGTTCTTTCAAGGCGATTTTCAATAAAGTCTTTTTCGTTGCCAGAAATTCGACGTTCTCTTTGCCGCAATTCCGGCGCAATTCTTCGCTCGCGCTGACTTTCAATCCGGTATAATCGGCGATCACGGCCGACTTGGCGGATTTCAATTTTCCGGATAAATCGGTCAAAAATTGCTGTTTGGTTGATTTTGATTTAGCCATATGTTGTTTGTTACGAGATGTACAAGATTAACATACCAGATTGTACAAGATTTTCGAGACAAAATATTCAAGTGAATCTTGTATTATCTTGTACTCCTTATCTCGTACATCTTGTAGTTAAAAAATGCCTGCGTTATATTCGCGCAGACGACAAGTAAAATATTTCACGATAAACGAATCGATGAAATTTTTTCCTCGGCAGGAGATTAAGTTTGAAAAAGGATACTCATGAGCAAAAGATTGACAAGGGAAACACTTTTCCCACCTATTTCACTTTTCACTCTTTTCACACCTTCTTCGCACGCCTGCGGTCTGCGGAAATTTGAGTTATATGTACAGTTTATCAGATAAAAATTATGCTGTCAAGCGTTAAAAATATCGTTGTTAATAAATACGTATAAACAGCTAAAATTGAATAAAAACTTCCATTTCTAATCCAATATTTCCATAATTTTCTTTGCCTGCTCTCCCCAATTGAATTTGTCCAGCACTCTTTGCCTGCCTCTCTCCCCCATTTCAATCGCATATTTTTTATCTGACAATAATTTAATAACCGCGCCGCCGATTTCGTTTAAACTAAGCGGATCAACGACCAACCCGTTAACGTTATTTTCAACGGCATCGACAGCGCCGCCTGAATTGCCGGCGACCACCGGTTTGCCGTAAAAATTGGCTTCCAAATAAACAATGCCGAATCCTTCCACGTCGCCGTTTTCCAGCTCGCGGCACGGCATGGCGAAAACATCGGCCATTTCATAAAAAACCGGCAGTTCGTAATCGGCGATGTCCGTAAAAATAAAAACATTTTTTTCTAATTTCAATGCGACAATTTGCTCTTGCAAATATTTCAGATAATCTCCGTTGCCGACAATAACGTAAATCGCGTTCGGCTCTCTTTCCAAAATTTGCGACATGGATTGGATCACTTTGTCCTGCCCTTTGCGCTCGATCAGCCGACCGACGGTCAGAATTATTTTTTTATCGCGCAAATTATAATTTTCAATCAGGCGCGTTTTGATGTTGTCCGGTATTTTCGTCCCGACGACGCTCGGACACGGAAAAACAACGATGATTTTATTTTCAGCGCATAAATTCAAATTTAAAATCATTTTTTTCGTGAAGTCGCTGTTCGCGATGATGTTTTCCGCGCTGTTCAAAATTTGGCGAGTCAGCCAGCGCTTGCGCCAGCTGCTTTGCGACAAGGCGACGTCCAGTCCGTGCAATGATACGATGTAAGGAACATGCAAAATCATTTTTAACAAATAAGCCGCCGTGCCGGCCGGCAGGACGTGCGTGACGATGATCTTTTGAATTTTATCCCGCCTGATTATTTTCGCCGCTTCAAAAATCATCGGCAGCCATTTCGGCCAGAACCAAGCCTGCGGCGCAACCAGCTCCTTGCGGTAAATCAAATATTTTTGATTGACGTCGAATTCAAGCGAATTGTCGTATTCGGGCGCGAGGACGATAAAATCGCCGGCGTCAAAATGCCGGCCCAGGTTGGCCCAGTAATTTGCGATGCCGCCGGTCCTGGGCGGAAAATCGAGCGTGATGAGCAATGTGCGGAGCATAGGAAAAATGAGATAAATGCGATAAACGAGATTGTCTAGACAATATAATCAAGTAAATCCCGTTTATCTCGTTTATCTCGTTTATCTCGTTGCTATTCATAAACAAACCATTAAACCGATAAACTAAGTTTGTTTATGAAAAATTCTTTCCTTGAAATATTTCACATCCTCAAGCGTCAATCCCCTGATCAAGAACATGGCCGCGGCGTAAACGATCGCGCCGATTATAATCAAAAAGGCAAAGTGCAAATGATTTTGCGAGAAGAATATAACCGCGCCCATGGCCGTGGCGCTGGCAACCGTTTTAAAAAAAGTTTTTATAAGATTGCGCTTGCTGTACGGGATGATTTTATTCGCGATAATTAAACTTGAAACAAATAAAAACGCATGGCTGCAAAGGAACGCGGCGCCGGCGCCGACAAAGCTGTATTTCGGAATAAGAAAAATATTTAAAACAATGTTAAACGCCATGGTGGCTCCAACCAAAATTGCGTTCTGTTTCTGCCGGTCGCAGCCGTTGAGCAAAGAGCCGAGCGGAAAATTCAGAAACACGAAAATCAGCCCGCCCATCAGGATCTGCAGCGGCAAAATCGACGGCGCGTATTCCAGGCCGTAAAACGTCAAAATGATCGGCCGCGCCAGAAACGCGATGCCAACGGAAATCGGCACGACCAAGATCGTCAAAAATTTCATCGTGCGGTCGAAAGTGGACTTCAATTGGAATTGGTCGTTGACAAAATGGCGGCTGAACGCCGGAAAAATCGCCGCGGCCAGCGCCGCCGGAATGAATTGCAAGGCGAACGGAATTTTCATCGCCACGCTGTACCAGCCGACGGCTTTGTCGCCGATTAATTTTGAAAGCATGACCGTGTCGATATTGCCATAGATGCGGCTGAATACGGCGATGAGCGCGAACCAGAAGGAGATGCCGAACAAAAATTTCGTGATCTGCCAGTCGAAGCGGCTGGAGATTTTCAACCGCAGCGTCCGCCGTAAATTGACGCTCGCGAACAGGAAACTGAAAACGCTGCCGAACACGAATGGCAGCATTAGATAAACCAGCGGCAATTTCAAAAATAAAATAACAAATCCGGCCGCCAATATGATGATTTGATTGATAACGATCGATATCGATTCCACTTTCAAATTGCGAGCGCCGCGGAAAACGCCCCAGAACGACGCGGTGATCTGATCAATCGCCATGACGATTCCGGAAATATAAACCAAATTTTTTGTGATGGAAGGATAATCGAGAACATTAACGAATAAAATCACCAGTCCGTACGTCGCCAATGCCAAAATTATTTTCACGAATAAAACCGACGACAGGAATTTTTCCGCTTTTTCTTTGAACTTTGCCGATTCGCGAATCAAAGCCGAGGTGAACCCGAGATCGACCAACACCGCGAACATGGTGGTGAACGACATCGCGAACGTGTATTTGCCCAGGCTTTCCACGCCGATCGCCCGCGCGATGATAATGAAATAAACAAAAGACAACAGCTTCTGAATAACGTACGAAGCGGTCAGATAAGTTGTATTTTTGGTGACGGATAATTCTGCCATATTTTTTTGCTTGCTTTGATTGTACCAAATCGGCTTAAATATCGCAATAAATGAAAAAAGGGCGCCGATTGCGGAGCCCTTGAATTTTTACGCCGCTTGACGTTTGCGCTCTTCGATTAAGAACAATGTTTCACTAACGAATACGAACGGCACTTTGAACGGCCACTTTCCCGATTCCTTGAACAGCGCCGGATCGTCAGGCTGGGTCCATGTATGCTGCGACGCTTCGACCACTTTGCCGTCCAGGACTTTGATCCAGGCCGCGGCCAGCGCCGACAAGGCGGCATCAATCCATACGCGGTTCGCCTTCGCCACTTTTCCGAAAAAATCGCCGCGCGCTTCGGCGCTCATTCGCTGCCAGTCTTCGCGCTTCGGATTTTGTCCGATGAAATTCAGGCCGCTTTGCGCTTTTTGCAATTTCAGCGATTGCGCAACGCCCAATAGACTGCGCGCCCCGTTTTTTCCAATCATCGTTATTCGCATCGCCTCCTCCTTTGAAAATGTTATTTTATTTCTCAATTATATCATGGCTTATTGTCTGCCGCTTGTCAAACCGCCCAAACCAAAACCGAGAGTTTTCACGCTCTCGATTTTATGATTTATATTTCTCTTTAATGGTTCTCTAGTTCCCATGACCGCGCATGCAATAAATTACATGCGTAGTTCATAAGTTTTTTCGTTGCGAGGGAGAGAAACGACCGAAGCAATCTGCAACTAAGCATGTAAACAATTACCGCTTCTGCCATTGCGGCCGTTTGCGGGCGCGCTTCAAGCCCGGCTTCTTTCTTTCCTTCTTGCGGGCGTCGCGGGTCAGGAATCCGGATTTTTTCAGCGGCTTGCGGAAATTCGGATTGAGTTGAATAAGAGCGCGGGACATGCCGTGCCGCACCGCGTCGGCCTGCCCGGCGATGCCGCCGCCGGAGACTTTCGCCGTTGTCATGAGCTTCTGCGTCTGTCCCACGACTTTCAAGGCCGCCGTCACCCGCTCCTGCAAATCAGCCGTTGGAAAATATTTTTGATAATCCATTTCATTGATCAAAATTTCGCCGTTGCCTTTCTTGTAAACGCGCACCTGAGCGACCGCGGTCTTGCGCCGGCCCACGGCATACAGGTAGTCCACGCGCTTCTTTTCCTCCTTGGGCGCGGATTTGGCAACCGGCGCGATCTTTTCAATCGGCTGTCTGGCAACGGGTATCTTTTCCGCATCAGTCTTTTTCGCCGACAAAGTTTTTTTCGGCGCGGCTTTTTTCTTCGCCGGCTTCTTGGTTGCAGTTGCGCTCTTGGCAATTTTTTTCTTCATAAAGTCATTTAATGAATTTTAACCTCCTGATTATTTCTTTTCTGGTTCGGTTCTTCGGCAGCATATTTAAAACGGCCTGGCGCAGGACGAACTCCGGATTTTCGCGCATTTTCTTTTTCAAAAGCTCGGAGCTCATGCCGCCCGGATAGCCTGAATAATGATGGTACATTTTTTGATTCAATTTGTTGCCGGTGAATTTCAGATTCGCGACGTTGGAAACTTCCACGATGTCGCCGTTGTCGATGTGCGGCTGGTACGACGCTTTGCCTTTTCCGCGCAATAAAATATTAATCTCGGTCGCGAGGCGGCCCAGGATTTTTCCGGCGGCGTCTATTTTATGGGTTGTTCTTTGCATATATTAAATAGCGAGACGAGCAAGAGCAGCAAAACGAGTGAATCAGTAAATCTTAATTGGCTAGTTTAACTTGTCTTGCTTGTCTGGCTTGTTTTACTTTTTACCTAAACAAATTCCACCAGAGCCATTTCCGCCCGGTCGCCGGTCCGCGTTCCCAGCTTGATCACGCGCGTGTAGCCGCCTCTGCGTTCTTTGTATCTCGGAGCGAGATCGTTCAGCAACATCTTCACCGCTTTTTCGGAATAAAAATATCCGAGCAAGCGCCGGCGCGTGGCCAGATCGCTCTTTTTCGCGGCGGTGACGCATCTTTCAACGATCGATCGGACAGCTTTGGCCTTAGTCGCGGTCGTTTGGATCTTTCCTTTCAACACCAAGCTCGTCGCCAGGCTTCGAAGCATGGCTCGCCGCGGTCCGACTTTGCGGTCTAATATGTCCGATTTGATTTTATGCTTCATAATGTTTCAAATGCTCTTAATTATTCGGTTTTCTTTGATTTTCTCGTTTTCTTCTTTTTTTCTTCGGCCGGCGCTTCTTCGCTAATTGTTTCGGAATTTGATTTTTCACTTTCCAAAATCGCCGGCTTGTCCGCCGCAGCGTCCGCGGAGGCGGAAGTTTCTTCGTCTTCTTTCTTTTCCGCCAGCAAAGAGAAATGTTCGATTAAAATTTGCGCCGCCTGGCTGACCGCTTCCTCCGGCGCGATCGTGCCGTCCGTCTCGATTTCCATCGTCAGCTTGTCGTAGTTCGTGATGTCGCCCACGCGCGACGGCTCGACCTTGTATCCGATCTTCTGCACCGGGCTGAACAAGGCGTCGATCAGGATGCTCCCGATTTCCACGTCTTCCTTGACGCGCTCCTCGGTCGGCAGATATCCGCGGCCCTGCTCCACCGTCACTTCCATCTCCAAATTCGCTTTTTTGTCGGTCAAAGTGCAGATATGCAGATCTTTATTAAAGATTTCAACGTCGCTGTTCTTTTCAAAATCAGCGGCCGTGACGTCCTTTTCCCCTTTCGCTTGGAGCGTTAGTTTCACCGGCTCTTTGCTGAAAACCTTCATCCGCAGCTTCTTCAAATTCAGGCAGATGTCAAGGGCGTCTTCCTTGACTTTCTCGATCGAGGAAAATTCCTGGTCAACGCCTTTGATTTTAACCGAAGTGACCGCGGCGCCGGGCAATGACGAAAGCAGGACGCGGCGCAGGGCGTTACCAAGGGTGGTGCCGTAGCCGAAATAGCACGGTTCGACGGTCATCGTCGCTTTGTTCGGCTCTTTTGATTTCTCGAACAGGATCTTCGAAGGCAGGAGAAGCTTTTCCATATTTTTTTATTATTTATACTGTCTTCGGACTTATGGCGTCCTGCGGCAGTTTTTATTAATTCATTGAAATAATCTGATACGAATAAACCTCCAGGCAAATGTTGCGAATTATTCTTATTTAAATATTCTCTTGTCAATTCTTCATTCGCGGCATTCGCATTCTAATTTAATTCGCATCAACTCTTTATCTGGAATAGAACTCGGTGATCTGCTTCAGGTCGAAATTCGGACGGTTCTTTTCCAACGACGGTTCGCCGACGACAACGGCAGTCAGCTCCTTCGGCTCGACCGCCAGCCATTCTGGTATTTCCTTGCCTTTCAATCTTTCCCCGAGCGTTTTGAAGCTTTCCATCTTCGCCAAACTGCTCGGCCTGATGCCGATCTTATCCTTGATATCGACTTGGAACGAGGGAATGGTGACTTTCTTGCCGTTGACCGTGAAATGCCCGTGATTCACGAGCTGTCTGGCCTGGTCGCGGTTCGCGGCAAAGCCGGCCCGGTAAACGGCGTTGTCCAGGCGCTTTTCCAGCAGGGAGAACAGAATCGAGCGGGTATCGCCTTTCCGGCGCACCGCTTTTTTGAAATAATTCCGGAATTGGCGCTCCAAGATGCGGTAAGTGCGCTTGGCTTTCTGCTTTTCGCGCAGCTGCATGCCGTAGCCAGTCATTCTGCCGCTGCCGCCCCTGCCTTGCTTTTCGCCGTGCATTCCCGGTATGAAATTGCGCTTGACGATCGCGCATTTAGAGCCGAAACAGCGGTCGCCCTTCAAAAAAAGCTTGACGCCTTCGCGCCGGCACTGCTTGCATTTTGGATTTAAGTCTCTGGCCATAATGTTATTAAAATTCAAAGCTCAAAGCACAAAGCCAGTGCAGCGCAGTCATGCCGACAGGCTGCACTGCGCTGTCAAATTAATGATGAAATTGAAATTAGGGTTTAAGCGGCTTAATCAGCCCAATGTCGATTTAGCCGCAAATTAAATTTAAATTTTACATTTTTAATTTTAAATTTATTTTGAATTTTGGATTTTGGATTTTGCGCTTTATTTTTAGACTCGGCGCGGCTTTCGGCGCCGGCAGCCGTTGTGCGGAATCGGCGTGACATCCTTGATCGCCAGCACGTTCAAGCCGTTCGCGTTCAGCGCGCGGACCGCTGATTCGCGGCCCATGCCCACGCCTTGGACAAAGACATTGACGTCTTTCAAGCCGTACACTCTTGCTTTTTCCACCGCGTCTTTCGTAATGATGGTCGCGGCGAACGGAGTGGCTTTTTTCGGGCCTTTGAACCCGTTCTTGCCGGCGCTGGACCAGGAAAGCACGTTGCCGGCCTGATCGGTCAGCGTCACGATCGTATTATTGTATGTCGCTTTGACGTACGCATTGCCGATAGTCACGCTTTTCCGCGCTTTTTTCTTGATTGCCGGCTTGGGGACTTTCTTGTCTTTTTTCTTGCCCCCGGCTTCGGCGGTCGTTTCCGCCGGCGCAACGGTTTGTTCGATTGCGGCCGGTTCGATTGTTTGGATATTTTCGTCTGGCATATTGAAAAATCTTTGTTTATTAGTTTATTGGTTAATTACTATGTAATTTAATGCCTTAATTCGTTTTTCGGTCCCTCCGTTTTTTCGTTGCGAGGGAGAGAAACGACCGAAGCATTGCGAGCGAAGCGAAGCAATCTGCTTTCTCAATCGGTTCTTCCGTTTTTAGGTTTTCTGCGCCGTCGGCTTCTTGCCGCTGCCCATGGTGCGCCGCACATTGCCGCGCACGGTGCGGCTGTTCGTCTTGGTCGATTGGCCGCGCGTCGGCAATCCTTTGGCGTGGCGCGAACCGCGGTAGGACTTGATCTCCTTCAAACGCTTGATGTTCGCGAAAATCTCCCGCCGCAAAACGCCTTCCACCCGATAGTCTTTTTCAATAGTGGCGCGGAGCTTGTTGACATCGTCCTCGGAAAGATCCTTTATCCGCGCTTCCGGATTGATTTTCAGCTTATTTAAAATTTCCGCGGCCGTGGGGTGCCCGATGCCAAAAATAGCCGTGAGTCCCACGGCGGCGCGCTTGTTGTTCGGCAGATTTACACCGGCGATTCTAGCCATAATTATCTATGTAAATTAGGATTTAGAATTTAGAATTTAGTATTTAGAATTTAGGATTTAGGATTTAGAATTTAGGATTTAGGATTTACCCCTGTCTCTGCTTGTGTTTCGGATTCTTGCAGATAACGCAAACCCGCCGCTTGCGGCGGACGATCTTGCAATCTCGACAGATTTTTTTTACGGACGCCCGGACTTTCATATTTTAAATTAAACGAAGAATTGCGAACTTTGAGAAAGCGTATTCTGTAAAATTCGCTTTGATTCATTGGAATCAGGCTGGCCTCTTAGAAGCGGTAGACGATCCTGCCCCGACCGAGGTCATACGGCGTCAATTCGATCTTTACCGAATCGCCGAGCAGAATCCGGATTTTGTTCATCCGCATCTTGCCGGACAAATGCGCCAGGATTTGATGCCCGTTTTCCAGCTTCACTTTGAAAACGGCGTTGGGCAAAAGCTCCTCCACCCGCCCCTTCATTTCAATGATTTCTTGTTTACCCATGAAAAAAGTAACTTAATTATACTGATTTATAAAATAATGTCAACAAAAACATACACATGCATTTTTGCGAACACATTTTATAAAAGAGAAATATCGATTGCTTTTTAAAAATTGCCTGCAGATTGCTGAATTTAACTTAATTTTTTAAAAAATTAAATAATTTGCGTCTGCTTACATACTATTACATAATAAAAATAATGTCAAATCATTACAAGCAGAAAGTAAAACTAGCAAGACTGGCCAGACAAGCATCTTCAGATTTATTGCCAGAATTAACTTGTTTTACTCGTTTCACTGGTCTTGCTTGTCTTGCTATTTTCGCTTGAACATCTTCATCAATTCGTCAAACGTCAATTCCACGACGCACGGCCGGCCGTGGGCGCAGGTGTACTTGTTGTCCAACTCTTCCAGATCGTTGATCAGCGCCTCCAGGCTGGGAATGCTTAAGCTGTCGCCGAATTTGATCGCGCTTTTGCACGCCATCATTTTAAAAATTTTGTCGATCGGCTCGCTCGCTTGGTCGTCGAGAATAACCGTTTCTTCAAGGTTTCCGATGATATTCAAAATGATTTCGGACAATTTTTCATTGACCAAAAACACCGGCACCGCTTCGATTTTGAAAGTGTTCGCGCCAAAGCCGGCGATTTCAAATCCGAGCCGTTCGAACAAAGCGGCATGATCGTTAACCAGGCGCGCTTCAGCCGGCGCCAGCTCGATGTTCTCCGAAATCAATTTTTTTTGGCTGGCCAGCTTGCCGATCTGCCACTGCCTTTTCACTTTTTCATACTGCACGCGCTCGGACGCCGCGTGCTGGTCGTAGATTTTAATCCCCTGCGCGGTTTCAACGATGATGTATTCGTTTCTAACCTGTGAAATTATTTTGAAGCCGCTATCCGGCGCCGGCTGAAAATCCTTGAAAAAACTTTTTTCGCCTTTTTGCATTTCTCTTTGAAAATCGGACAGCTGGCCGGTAATCCTCGGTTCTGGTGAATTAAACCGTATCGGAATGTCGATCTGCTTTGATTTTAGAATATCGCCAACCGGAACAAATCGTTTTTGCTGGCTTGCGCTGGCCGGCGCAACCGCCTGCCTGACCAGATCGTTTTCATCCAGCGTCTTGCTGATAATTTGATAAACCGCGCGGTAAACCAGTTGCGGATCGGAGAAACGCACTTCCAGCTTGCGCGGATGAACGTTGACATCGATCTTCTCGCTCGGGATTTCCAAATTGAGCAGATAAACCGGAAACAAATCGCGCGGAAGAAGAGTGGAATACGCGTCTTTGACCTGCTTCGCCACGATGAATTCATTTATTGGGCGGCGGTTAACGAACAGATATTGCAATTTTCGGTTGTTTCTCGCGATCTGCGGCTTGCCGACGTGGCCGGTGATCAAAATGTCGTTCATTTTCAAATCCACTCTGATCAAATGACGGCTAACTTCATCGCCCAACACGTCGAAAACGCGCTCGTCGGAGTCGACCGCCGGAAATTGGTAAAGCATTTTTTTATTGTTTACGAATTTCCAGGAAATGCGCGGATATGCCAGACAATAATTTAAAAACAAATCAATAATGTGATTGAATTCGGTGACCGGCGTTTTCGAATATTTGCGACGGGCCGGAATATTGTAAAAAAGATTTTTCACTTCGATCGACGTTCCTTCGGCGCCGCCGATGTCGCTCGCAATGAATTGATTGTCTTTGTTTTGCAGGATCGTCCCGGCCAGCGAATCTTTGTCTTTCGTGATCAGCGTGAATTCGCTGACCGACGCGATGGCGGACAGGGCTTCGCCGCGGAATCCCAGAGTTTTTATTTGAAATAAATCTTCTTGATTCTGAATTTTGCTGGTGGCGTGCTCGGCGACGGACAGCAAGGCGTCTTCGCGGCTCATGCCGCACCCGTCGTCGGAAACTTTAACCAAATTCAATCCCCCGTTTTCGATTTCAACGGCGATGTTTTTCGCGCCGGCGTCGATCGAGTTTTCCACCAATTCCTTGACAATGGAAGCCGGCCGCTCCACCACTTCCCCGGCGGCGATCTGATTGATGAGCTCTTGCGGAAGAATATTGATCTTGTTCATATTATTAACAAAAAATAGAAAAACTAAATCTTTATTCCTTTATATCTCTATCTCTTTTCCCTATTCCACTCAACCAAGACTTTACCACATCATTTAAAATAAAAAAAGCGCCGACAGTCAATACCGGGGCGCTTCGAATTTCAATGGTAAAATTCGGTTTCTTCTTCCTGCGTTATAAAACAGCATTTGCCGGTCGGCAGAACGACCACGCCGGGGAAAACAGTTCTCGTCTTCGGCGGCTGGTTGATTTCAGCGCTCTCCCGCCTGATCATTTCCCCGCGCCATGGAAAGGCGTCAATCAACCGTTCAAAACAGCTTCTTAATGATGCGCATTTCAGGCAACTTCGCGCGCAAGTGCGACTGTTCAATATCTTCATCGTCATTCTCCTTGTTGATATGATTGCATTTTAAATAACAATTGATGCGATAATTAAGCATAGCACAGTTGAATCAACTTGTCAAACTTATTTTGAGCTAAATTAAAACAAAAAAACATTATTTACACCTTAACCAGGCGTTCGCACACCGATAAACAGGCAAAAAAAAGGGGCAAGTCCGCAAAAATTTTTTTCTTTGGGGAACGGAAAAAAATGCGCGGACTTGCCCAAGAATGAAATAGCAGGCTGGCCGTAGCCGAACTTTGGAGGGGAATGGGGGAATAGACAAAGCCGTTTCCAGCCAGCCTGCAAATATACGATGTTACGTATGATTATGATAATAGAATACTTACGATAAATTGTCAAGAAAAAACGGGCGAATGATCCGACATTTCCCGGGAGGGATGAATCTCACGGTTAAACTCGGGTTCGCCCGTCTAAAGACTTGTTAAAGCGTCGTTGCGCCTGATTAGATAACTATATATCATGATAAAAATTTGTCAATTTTTTTAAAAAAAAGGGGGCGGCGGCGCTTTCTTCTCGCAGAACCATGGTAACAAAAGACGGAGAATAATAGCTTTAGCCGTGCGCCCCGAGCGACATTGGTATGCGTCCAATCCGGCACTTGGTGCCAGAGTAGAGATATATGGGTTGTCTCCGCTGAAATCCATAGCGAGGAGCAGTTCCTGGCCCACATCGCGCTCGGCCATTGCCTGGAGCCAACCCATTCCATCTATAGCATATACCATAAATGAAAAGTTGTCAAATGGCACGACAACATCTCATTAAAATAAAAAAAGCGACCGGATCCGCTCGCCGCTGTCTGAAAAAAAGTTCATTTGGATTATACGAAAAACGCAATATTATTATAAAAAATAATAAATTTCATCAATGCTTGTCTGCCAAATTCTTTTTCAAATCAGCCAGCTTCTGCAAGGCTTCGAGCGGCGTCATCTCTTCCACTTTTAAATTGGAAATTTCGTTGGCCAGCTTGCCTTGGCCTTCCGGGATGACAAGCGGCAGTGGAATCTGCGCGGCGATTCCATCGGTTGAAGTCATTTTTATTTCTTTTCTTTTTTCAAGGCTTTCCAATATTTCGCGGCTTCTTTCCAATAAATTTTGGGGTAGTCCGGCCAAGCGCGCCACCTCGATGCCGTAGCTTTCCGACGTCGCGCCTTTGATGATCTTGTGAAGAAAAACAACTTTGCCTTCGTTCTCGCTCACCGCCACGCAATAATTTTCCGCTTTGCTCAATTTGTCGACAACCGCGGTCAGTTCATGATAATGCGTGGCGAAAATCGTTTTGGCGCCGATCTTATCGTGAATGTGCTCGATGATCGCCCAAGCGATACTTACCCCGTCGTACGTCGAAGTGCCGCGGCCGAGTTCGTCGAGAATGACCAGTGAATTCCGCGTCGCGTTATTTAAAATATTCGCCGCTTCCTGCATTTCCGCCATGAACGTGGAGACGCCCTGCGCCAAATTGTCAGACGCGCCGACGCGCGTAAAAATTTTATCGACGATGCCGAGACGGGCTTCGTCCGCCGGCACGAAACAGCCGATCTGCGCCATCAAACTGACCAACGCCGTCTGCCGCAAAAAGCTGGACTTGCCGCTCATGTTCGGGCCGGTCAGCAGGATGAATTCGTTTTTTTCATGATCAAGAAGCAAATCGTTCGGCACGTACCGGTCGCTCTGATAACGCTCGATCACCGGATGCCGGCCGTTCTTAACGGAAACCGCGCCGCTTGCGTCAACAACCGGGCAACAATAGTTGTTTTCCTCGGCCACGCGGGCGAAATTCAAAAGAACGTCCAGCGCGGCGACGATATCGGCGGAAATTTGAATCCCGTTGAAATATTTTTCCGTTTTCTCGATCGTTTCGGCGAATATCTGATATTCAATGTTGAATATTTTTTCTTCCGCGCCAAGAATTTTTTCTTCATACTCCTTCAATTCCGGCGTGATGAACCGTTCGGCGTTCGCCAGCGTCTGCTTGCGCGTGTAATCGAGCGGCGCCTGATCCAAATTTGAATTGCTGATTTCAATGTAATAACCAAAGACATTGTTGAAACGGACTTTGAGCGATGAAATGCCGGTCCGCTCCACTTCCTTGGCTTGAAAACTGGCCATCCAATCCTTGGCGTTGCGGGAAATCTGCCTTAGTTCGTCGAGCTGGTCGTTGTAGCCGTCTTTCACCATTCCCCCTTCATTCGTCATTGCCGGCGGCTCGTCAATGAAAACATTTTCCAATAAATCAACAAGCTCGCCAAGCTCCGGCAGTTGAACAAAAAACTTGTTCAATAAGCTTGCGTTTTTATTTTCCAATAGGGATTTTATTTGCGGAATCAATTTCAAGCTGTTTTTCAAAGCGACCAAATCGCGGGCATTGGCGCGTCGGCAGCCGATCCGGCCGATCAAGCGTTGAAGATCAGCCATCTGCTTTAAATTTTCCGCCAGATTTTTCATGAACAAATGGTCGCTTTTCATTTCCTTTATCGCCGACAACCGCTCGTTTATTTCCTCGATTTTCAAAAGCGGCATTGCGAGCCAGCGCCGGAGCAAACGGCCGCCCTGATTGGTCAGTGTCCGGTCGATGACCGACAAGAGCGAACCTTCGTATCCGGCCGTTGACTGGTTCTCAAACAATTCTAAATTGCGGATCGTTGCTTCGTCCAGCGCCATAAAGTCTTTGAAATTGTAGCGGGTGATTTTCGCGATGTGCTTTAAGTTCGTTTTCTGCGTTTCCTTCAAATAGCCGAACAGGTTGCCGGCCGCTTCGATTCCGGCTTGCAGATTTTCAATGCCGAAGCTCTGCAGATTTTTCAATAAAAAATGGCGCGTCAGGACGACGTACGCCTGCTCGAACGCCGGCAATTGAAACGCATTAACGTTTTTCAGCGAGCCGATGAAATCGCGGTAATCAATATTGTTGCATAAATCAACGGGAATAATCACTTCCGACGGATTAAGCCGGAAAATTTCATCCTTCAATAATTGCAGATCAGCGGTTTCCGCCGCTTTGAATTCGCCAGTGGTCAGATCGGCCACGGCCAGACCAAAAGTCTGTTTTTGCAAGAATAAACTTAAAATGAAATTATTGTTTTTGCTGTTCAATGAATCGAGCGTCGTTCCTGGCGTAACCACGCGGATCACTTCCCGCTTCACCAATCCGGGCAAAGACGGATCGCTCACCTGGTCGCAGATCGCCACGCGCACGCCGGCTTTCAAAAGCTTGGCCAGATAATTTTCAAGCGCGTGATGTGGCACCCCGCACATCGGCGTTTCATGCGGCGTTCCTTTATGCCTCGCAGTTAAAACGATATCCAAAATCCTCGACGCTTTCTTCGCGTCCTCGCCGAACATTTCGTAAAAATCTCCTAATCGGAAAAGAAGCAATTCGTTCGGGTGATTGTCTTTAATATCTTTGTATTGTTTCAACATGGGAGTTAGATCGGGCATATGAAGAAGGGGTAAGAAGGCAATAAAAGGCAAAAAGGGGAAAAAGGGCTAAAGAAGATATGCGAGACAAATAATTCAAGACTATCCTCTTTAGCCTTCTTGAGCCATCTATTCCCTTTCTCATTACAATTATATTATCAAACTGTGCCGGAATTGCAACCGAATCCTTCAACAGCCGCGTTGACAATAAAAACGCCGGATGATAGCATTTAAATGTTCGAACTTTGACATATTATTCGCATAAACCGAAAATCAAGGAGGATAAAATGAAAACCGGTATGAAAAATTTAATAGTTGAAGGCGTTCTGGCGCTTATTTTTTTAACAACTTGCGCGATATTCGGATTTCTCGCTTATCATGCCGGCAACATGAAAGAACTTGTCATGTATGTGGTCGTTTACGCCGGTTGCTTGTGCATTGGCGCCAGCGCCGCCAGATCGTTCGCCGAAATTTTGTTAAAAAGAAATCACCGCGAACAAGAAGTTCATTCTCAATCAAACGGAGGGAGAATTAAATGATGATTAAAAAAATGATCAAAACGCTTTACATTCTCGCTTTCATCGGCCTTTTCATCAACCTGATATTTTCATGGCCGCCGCTCGATTCGCCGAACTGGATTTTTTATTTTTGTTTCGGATTGCCGATATCTTTCATTTTGGCGAATTATTTATGCGAAATCGCCGAACGATGGGCAATAAAACGCAACGGAAAAAATCCGCGCTCGGACAACGGAGTTATATTTTAACTTATCGATGGTTTCATCGCCAAACGCAATCATATACAACGCCTCGCAAACATATTTGCCTGGCGTTTTTATTTTTCAGATTAAGCCTGATAATCTTTGACAAAACATTGACATCCGTCGGCTATTTTGATAAATTGAAATACCACCAATGATCATTGAAAAACAAATTGATTTTAATAGAAAGGATGGGATATCATGAGCGCAAACGAAAAAACCGAATTTACGCTGATAATGACCGATCCGGCCGGCGCTGAAACACAGCTGGATTTTGCCAAAAACGACATCATTATCGGACGCGAAGACGGCGATTATTTAATCAATCATAAATCCGTGAGCAAGCGCCATGCCAGGATCGTGCTTTTCAAAGGAAATTTGTACGTGGAAGATCTGAACAGCCGGAACGGAACGTATATCAACGCCGAACGATTGGTGCCGAACAAACCAATGATCTGGAAGTCAGGCGAAAAACTGCGAATCGCCGATAACATCTTTGTTATCGCCGACAACGCGCCTCAAGAAACAGCGTTGGACAACGAAAAAACGGCGAACATAAAGATCAACGCCAACGACGACAATGAAATCAAATTAAGAAAAACGATCCATAACCAATTGATCAAATTGCTGGATTCTCGAAATCAAGGCGTCGATAAAATGGGAGATAAAGAACTGAAACAGTTCGCTCGAAAAAATGTCTTATTGATCGTTCGCGAGCTGAACGACGCCGGCGCCATTCCCATCAACATCGATACGGACGCGCTGATAAACGACACGCTGGACGAAGCGCTCGGCCTCGGCCCGCTTGAAGATCTGCTGAGCGACGACGCCGTATCCGACATCATGATCAATCAAGGAGGCAAAATAATTTACGTCGAACGAAAAGGAAGAATGAGCAAAACAGACAAAAGCTTCTCGAGTGAAAATTCCGTCCGAAACGCGATCGAACGCATGCTCGCTCCGATCGGCCGGCGAGTCGACGAATCAAGTCCGATGGTTGACGCGCGGCTCGCGGACGGCAGCCGCGTGCATATCGCGATTCCGCCGGTTGCCATTGACGGGCCGACGGTCACAATCAGAAAATTCGTGAAAGACAAAATGACCGCCGACGCGCTGATCAAAGTCGGTTCCCTGTCGCGAAACATGGCCTCTTTTCTCAAGCTCTGCGTGCTCTCCCGTCAAAATATCATTGTTTCCGGCGGAACCGGTTCGGGAAAAACAACGCTGCTCAATGCCCTTTCGAATTTTATTCCGGAATCGGAACGAATCGTCATCATTGAAGATTCGAACGAATTACAGCTGCAACAAGAGCATAAAGTGCGAATGGAAGCGCGAACGGCGAACATCGAAGGCAAAGGGCAAATCACGATCCGCGAACTGCTCCGAAACGCCTTGCGCATGCGGCCGGATCGCATCGTTATCGGCGAATGCCGCGGCGGCGAAGCGCTGGACATGCTCCAAGCGATGAACACGGGACACGACGGTTCGCTGACGACTCTGCATTCCAACTCGCCGAGGGATTCGCTTTCGCGGCTTGAAACGATGGTGCTTATGGCGGGAATGGATCTGCCGCTCAAAGCCATCCGCACCCAAATCGCCTCCGCCGTGAACATCGTTATTCATTTGTCAAAATTTTCCAAAGACGGCTCGCGCAAAATCACCGAAATTTCGGAAATCACCGGACTGGAAGGAGACATCATCACCATGCAGGACATATTCACATTCGATCGTGCGAATAAAACGTTTATGCCGACCAGATTTATTCCCCGTTTCGTCGAACGCTTGAAAGCGCAAGGCGAAAACACGGACGACTACATGCCACTGTTCAAATAAAACAATGAATAAACGCTTCGAAACTTCGAGGCGTTTTTATTTTGCTTGACAAATTCAGCCAATCGGAATAAACTTTGAATGTTTCAAGCATTCAGAACTTTGACAATTGAAGCGTTAAAGGAGGAATAACATGAACGAAAAAATCATCCTCGGCTTTGTCGGCCGCATCGCCAGCGGTAAGGGAACAGTTTGCAATTATCTCATCGAAAAGCGCGGCGCAAGCTGCCACCGGTTTTCAACGATTATCCGCAACGTCTGCGACAATCTCGGGCTCGATCAAACGCGCGAGAATTTGCAAAATCTGTCCACTGTTTTGCGCGCCAATTTTGGCCAGGACATCTTCGCGAAAGCCATTGCGAAAACAGCGGACAATGACCAACGCCACATCGTATGCATCGACGGCGTCAGGCTAATGCAAGACCTCGAACACTTCAAAAAACTAAACAATTTCCATTTGATCGAAGTGATCGCGGTCGAACGACTTCGTTTTGACCGCTTGCAGTCGCGCAGGCAGAATAAAGACGACGCCGACAAAACATTCGAACAATTTCAAAAAGATCAGGCGCAGGAATCGGACGTGGAAATCCCCCTGGTGGCGGCGTACGCGGAAAAATTCATTTACAACAACGGTCCGCTCGACGAACTCGCGGTAAAAATCGAAGCTTTGCTGCGCGAATTCGGCGTTTCGCAAGACAAGGAGACAGAAAAAACATGACAAAAAACAATTATTCGGAAAGTTTTTCCACCCGCCTGCTCTGGTCGCTGATCGTTTTTCTCGAGAATTCCAAAATCTGGAAAGTCCTCGTTTTTATCGCGCTCCTCATCGCCGCCGGAGTGCTATTCGCGATTTTCATTTGAAAAGGAGGAAAACATGGACATAAAAGATTTTTTCACGAAAGACCAGATCATAGCTAAGCCGAATTCGAGGGTAAAATTGAGAAAATGGATGTTCGGCATATTGTCACTGATTCTCTCAATCGCGCTTATATGCCTGACAATCAATATACGATTTACAAATGAAGCGCGGCATGAATCTATAAGCTTTGCAACCGTATTCTTTGGCGTTTTTTTAGGCATCACATTATTTGCATGCGCCTTTTATTGGATGGCTTTGTTGGATCAAAAATCAACATTGCATCATTTCCCCGAACTGCATCTGCCGATCATTAGATACGATGATAACGGCTACATCGTCAAAAACTTAAAGAACGAAGAAGAATGCTTAACGCCGCAGGACAAACCAAGATTCGACGACAAAACGAAAACAGCGTACATTGAACTTTCCGGCACGCTGGAAGATTATAAGTTCACGCTTGTCTTGCCGCCGCCCGCGATTTAACTTTTTACAAAACGCCCCGACACTTCGAGGCGTTTTTTAATTTTGACATTTTATCGCAATTTTGTTATGTTGAAAGCGCACGGACTTTGACAATCAAACCGAACAAAGGAGAAAAGAAATGAAAAGCGCAAATCAAAGTCAAAAAATGGACGCATTCATCCTCAATCTCGCATTGAAATCGCTCGTAATCATCGCAGTCATCATGTTTGAAATGCGTGGAATTTATGGTTACTTCGGCTTCAATTCAAACGGCGTATTTTCCGATGTCTGGCTCGGCCACAGCGCGATATTCGGTTCAGTCGGAGCGGCCAATCGGCTATTGCTTGTTTTTATTTACTCGCTGGCTGAAACGTCAATATTATCCCACCTTGATCAGAATAGTACAATTGCAAAAGGAGAATAAACATGAGCAAGAAAAGAAATGAAGTCTGGGACGCTGGCAAGCCGTTAAACCATTGGATCAATAGAATTGACGGCCAACCCGCAAACATTTCAGAAAAAGAGGCATCAAAACTCCGCAGAAAACTAAAATTGAAAAAAATTCCGGCCAGAAAATTTTATAAAAGCATTTCATAGTCCGCTAAATGCAAAACAAAACGCCCCGACACTTCGAGGCGTTTTTACATTTTAAAATTTACACGGCCAAATTGTCGTCTTTCTTTTCGTTAACAGGCGCCGTGTCCGGCATCGCGTCCGCCGGCAAATCGGTTTTCACCGGTTCAACGGTTTCCGTCGGAACGGCCATCGGTTCGGGTTGAATAACCGGCGCTTGCGGTTGAACGGCAACGGCGGGAACAACAGGCTGCGCGTCGCATTTATTGCATAAATCAGGATTCACGTTCGACGGCTTGACGCCCGCGAGACTGGCAATCTTCGCGAAAAATCCCTCGAGAGGCGCGCCGCATTTTGCACATTTTTTCATAAAATATATATATTATATCGAAGTATGGGCGGAACACTGTTCCGCCCCTCCTCTCAAATTAAAATCGCTTTAATGCGGCGCACGCCCGCCGAACTGGCTTCTTCCTTTTTGATGCGGAATTCTCCCAACGCGCCGGTATGCTCGACATGCGGTCCGCCGCACATTTCCGAAGAAATAGACTGCCCCGAGCTTGCCGAAGGGCCGATTCTGTACACTTTCACCATATCACCATACTTGTTTTCGAACAAGCCCATTATCCCCAGCTTCTTCGCTTCAGCAAACGGCATTTCATCGCATTTGACTTCATAATCTTTCGAAATCCATTCGTTAACCAGATCTTCAACTAGTTTAATCTGCTCGGTCGTCATTTTTTCCGGATGCGTGAAATCGAATCGCAAACGCTCGGCAGTGATATTGCTGCCTTTCTGAAAAACGTGTTCGCCCAGAATTTTTCGGAGCGCGGCCTGCAGCAGATGCGTCGCCGTGTGCAGCTTCGTCGTTTCTTCCGACGCGTCGGCCAGTCCGCCTTTGAATTTTTTCTCGGCGCCCAGGCGGGAAAGGTCTTGATGCTTTTTGAATTCTTCGTCGAATTCCTCTTTGTCGACGGCGATGCTTCTTTCTTTTGCCAGCTCCTCCGTCATTTCAAATGGAAAGCCGTAGCTTTGAAATAAATCAAACGCTTGCCTGCCGGATATTTTATTTTCCAGCTTTTTAAATTCGCGCAAACCGTTTGCCAAAGTCTTGGCGAATTTTTCTTCTTCCAGAATTAATTGATTGATGATAAATTCATTGTTTTTTTTCAATTCAGGGTAAATGCCCTTCATTTGATTGACAACAACTTCCGCCAATTTGAATGTAAACGTATCTTTAATTTCCAATGAACCCGCGAAACGAACCGCGCGCCTGATCAATCTGCGCAAAACATAGCCAGGTCCGACATTCAAAGGCGTTACTCCGTCAGCCATGATAAATATCGCGGCCTTAACATGATCAGCAATAATTCGAAATTCTTTTTTATAAGTTTCATATTTTTTCCCTGACAATTCTTCAATCGTTCTAAAAATCGGTTGGAATAATTCCGTATCGTAAACGCTCGGCTTGCCTTCCAAAACCGCCAGCGTCCGCTCCAAACCCATGCCGGTGTCGATATTTTTTTGTTTAAGCGGCTTGAAGCTGCCGTCGCCCTGCTTGTCGAATTCCATAAAAACATTATTCCAAATCTCCACCCACTTCTTGTCGCTCGGATGGAATTTTTTCGGCGCTTTGCCATGGCCCGACCAATAAAATATCTCCGTGTCCGGCCCTTGCGGCCCCAAATGCTTGCCCCCGGCCGGCCACCAGTTGTCATCTTTGCCAAGCTTCGCGATGCGCGCTTCGGCAACGCCCAAATCCCGCCAAAATTTAAATGAATCCGCATCAAACGGCGCGTCCTTGTCGCCGGCAAAAACCGTAAACGCCAATTTATCAACATCGATTCCAAGCCATTTCGGAGAAGTTAAAAATTCCCAGGAATATGCGATCGATTCCTTTTTGAAATAACCTGCCCCGATGCCATCTTGCGCATCGGGGTCGCCGAGCGACCAATTGCCAAGCATTTCAAAAAAGGTCAGATGGCAATCATCGCCCACTTCGTCAATGTCGCCGGTGCGGATGCATTTCTGGCAATTAACAAGCCGCCGGCCGCCCGGATGCTTCTCGCCGAGCAGATACGGCACGAGCGGATGCATGCCAGCCGTGGTGAACAAGACGGAAGGGTCGTTTTCCGGAATCAAAGAAGCGGAAGGGATGATCGCGTGGCCTTTTTGCTTAAAGAATTCAAGGTATTTTTGGCGAAGTTCATGGGATGTCATATGTGATAATAATAGCGAAACCATGAAACAATTGCAAGATTAAAGGCTCTTGTATATGATAAGTACCATATACAAATCAACTCTTGTTTTTTTTCTTATTTAAAAATTTTTTTATGGCTTCCTTGTACCCGCCACGTCCGAAATTCAATCGTTGTTCGACATGCGCGATAGTTGTCTTACCGCTGCCCAGTTCTTTTCTGATATCGGAATAAGTGGCTCCGCTTTCCAACATTTTTGCGATTTCAAATCTTCGGAAAAGCATGATTCTTTCGCCGCGATTAAGCAGATCCTTCAAAAAATACATTTTATCTTTCACGGTTTTTAACGATTGCAACACCTCGCAAAACTCTTCGAGTAGCTTGTCTTGCTTTTCATATGGAAACTTTTTGTGCACGTATTGCGGCATAAATTGAATTTTTGTATATGATAAGTACCATATACATTTAAATAGTTACAAAATTATTATACCATTATTGTTTTTTCTAAACAATCTCTCCCCCGCCCAAGCATTCCCTGCCTTTCCAAAAAACGCAGTACTGTCCCGGCGTGGCGGCGCGTACCGGTTTTTTGAATTTAACAAGATATTGGTTTTTTGATGAATCAACCACGGTCGCCGACGCTTCGGCCGAACGATAACGTATTCTACATTTAACAGCCAGTGGTGATTTTGGAATAGCGCCGGAAATCCAATTCACGTTTTTCACACGCAATTCCTTTAACAATAAGTCGTTTTCGTTTTTCGTCACCCACAAGACATTGTTTTTCTTGTCCAAACGCGCCACGTACCACGGACCGCCGGACAAACCGATACCCTTGCGCTGGCCGAAGGTGTAGAAAGGCAATCCTTGATGATAATTCTCTTTTATGAGCGGCGCCGGATTTTCGCGGAAACGAATATCGGTATTGATGCAATCAATACCTCCGCAGCCTGGCGCCGCAAATTTAATCAAACCCGGCTTGATTTTTAAATGGCGTTTCAAAAATAAATCCAACCGCCCGTCCGGAATAAAACAAATTTCCTGGGATTCCCTCTTGTTGTGAACCGCTAAACCGAATTTCTCGGCCAATTTTCTGACTTCCGGCTTTGTCATGCCGCCGATCGGAAACAAAACATGCTTCAACTGCGCCTGCGTCAGCCGAAGCAGAAAATATGTTTGATCTTTATTTGTATCTCTGGATTTTAATAATTTTATTTTAAATTTTAAGTTTTTATTTTTAAATTTATTTTGGATTTTACTTTTTGCATTTTGCATTTCGCGTTTTACGCGCGCATAATGCCCCGTCGCGATAAAATCCGCTCCCATTTTTTTCGCCTTTTTCAAAAATTCGCCGAACTTGATGTATTGATTGCAGCGGACGCAAGGATTGGGCGTTCTGCATGCGCCGTATTGGCGCACGAAATCGTCAACGATTTTCTTTTTGAACGGAACCGACATGTTCATCGTGTAAAACGGAATGCCGAGCATTCGGCAAACGCGCCTGGCGTCTTCCCCCGCTTCGAGCGAACAGCAGATATTGTCTCGCGCCCGGCCTTTGACGTTCTCGTTCCAGAAATGCATAAAAACGCCGAAGACATCGTATCCCTGTTGTTTCAACAATGCGGCGGCCACGGACGAATCAACGCCGCCGCTCATGGCCACTGCAACTCTTATTTTTTCAACGGCTTGCCCTGAACCCAAGCGAAGCGCGTGGTGCAGGGCAACTTTTATCTTCTTATTTTTCATATATCTGCCATTATAGCGTAAATTATCGGTTTGACAAATGCTTTGCGATCAAATAAGCTAAGGACGTAAGCACATTAACAATCTGAAAGGAGCAATTGAATGAAAAAACGCGAATTGACCAAAAACGAAAAAAGGATCGCCAACAAATTAAACGCGATTCTGTCCGGACTTGACGGCTATGTGTTTCCGGACAATCCGATAGCGGAAGTGGCTCTTGTCAACGCTCGCCCAGGAAAAGGCGCCGGTCCGCTCGCCTATCAACCCGGCAATCGGCGCGCGAAAAGAAAAGACTGCTATGTCATTTTCGGATACGGCATCGACAAAATGATGAAAAAATATCAAACGCGGTTGCAGGTTTTAATCTGGGGGCAACGAAAAAAGAAAGGAAAAGTCAAAGACGTTGAACGTTTTGACAAGAAAAAACCTCTCTTGGAAGGAATAGCCTTGACCGGTCTGGCGGCGCATGAAGTGCGGCACCGGCTGCAATACCACCATGCAGTCAAACTTATCAGGCGCACCCGCATCTTGTTAAAATCGGATCGTTATCTTTGGGTGTTAAGATCGATCATCGAACACTTTATTTCAAACATCAAAGAATTTTACAAAAAAAATCTAAAAAGGTATTACGCTCAGGAATTCGACGCAACGCTGGTTCAATTCATTTTCATGTCGCTCGTTAATTACGGCATTAATACGAGAAGTAAAAAAAAAGCGGTAGAGCAAATGGTTGCCGTACTGAAAATCGGGCAGAAACAACTTTGCAAAAACTTCCTTTTCAAAGGCATCACGGTTTTCGACCCCAAAGATTAACAACAACAAAACCCCGGCCCCTCCAGGCTCGGGTTTTTTAATATGCAATTATAAAAAATTTTGGCATTTTCCGCCGAGGTTTTTTTTCTTACCTTCTTTGCCCTCTCATCCCTTTTTACAAATACTTTTTCAACAGCTGATACACCTCCTCGTAATTCCTCGTAATCTTCGCACCCAGGACCAAAGCGATCAGTTCATGCGAATCGTTTTTCGCCTGCGTAACCAGATTATAGCCGGCTTCGTCGGTCCAGCCGGTTTTCGAGCCGGTAACACATAAATCACGGGTTAATATTTTTTTATTCGTGTTTTGCACGGTAAACAAAACTTTGCGGTTGACGAGCGGAACTTTGTACGATTGCGTAGTTGTCGCTTTCAAAATTTCCGGTTTGGAAAAAGCGTTCTGCGCGATCACGGCGAGCTCCTTGGCCGTGGAAACGTTTTTTTCGTCAAGGCCGGTCGGCTCGACAAAAAAAGTTTTTTCCAAATCAAAATCCTTGGCCTTCATGTTCATTAAAGAAACAAACTGGTCTTTGCCTAATCCGGTCGAGCGCGCCAGCGCCATCATCGAATTGTTTTGCGAACCGACGAGCGCCGCGTTGAACAAATCTTTTACCTTAACCTTATCGCCGACTTTGGCGTAGAGGCTGGCGCCGCCGACAAAATCCGCCTTCTGCATCGTCACGACTTTTTCCCAGCCCGGATTGTGCTCGAGAAAAACCAGAGCCGACATCAGCTTGGTCAGGCTGGCCGCGGATCGCACTTCGTCGGAATTTTTTTCAAAAAACGCTTCGCCGGTGTTTTTGTCGATGACGATCGCCGACTCCGCGGTCAGCTCGTCCGACATGTTTTCCAGCACCGCCGCTTCGGCGCCGGTCGAATCGGCGTGCGCTTTTATCAATTTATTTTTGTAATCAACAATCGAATCCAGCCGCTTCCATTCCTGTTTCAATACGTCGTACAAATAAATGGCTTTATCGTATTGATCATCGCATTGAAAAGCGAACGACAATAAAACCGGCTTGTTGAAATCATCGGGATTATCCGCTTCCACGCTGTAAATATAGCGGCCGGTGATCGCTCGGGTATTATCAGGCAGCGGCGTTTCATCGCTCACGCGGGAAATCCGCACGGTCAGATTTTTTGCGGACTGGCCGGCGAATATCGGCAGCCACAATTGCTTGTCGGCGCTCTTCACGGTATAACCTTTTGCCAATGTCGGTTTGTCCAAATTAACGATTACCGTATCGACTATCGAGGCGCGGGCGTTTTGAAAAATAAAAAAAGATGCGAGAAGCAATATTATGTATAATGGCAGTCGATTAACACGCATATATGCCGGATAAAATGAAAAATGCAAATTCCAAAGCGCAAAATAAGTTTAAAATTTAAATTTTAAAGTTTAAATTTACTTTGCATTTTGCTCTTGACAATTTGCATTTATATTAAGATTACAATTTGCTTATCCCGTTCTGCGTGGCGTGGTAGCATCCCGGCAGGCTGTAATCGTCCAGGCCTTTTTCCAAATGAAACAGAATTTCATAGCTGCCGTCGTCGAGCGAAGTAAACGCGTAATTGCAATTCGAACTGTTGCAAACGTTTTTATCTTTGCAGCTGACGTTCAAAACTTGCGGATCGTTCAAACCCGCCAGATTCGGCATGAAGCGCAAAAGCTCGGAATTGGCTTTCCCGCCGCACAAGCTGACGAACGTCAAATCGCAATACGCCGCCGCATAGCCGCCGGTCTCGTTTTTCACCAGTTCCAAAGCGTTTCGGAGCGATTGAATGTCGCCGATCCTTTTAATGTCGCGGTTCACCGCTTGTTTCGAATTGAGCGCGATCGCCACCAGCGTCAAAATGAAGCCGATGATGCCGACCACGATTAGGATTTCCACAAGGGAAAAACCTTTATTCTTTTTCATAAGCTTTAAGCGAAATAATTTCGAGTGCTTTTATTTATTTATTCGCAACAGACAACCTTAATTGGAATAAATGAATAAAATAGCGCCTTGCGATTTGTGCATTTCTATTCAAGACAAAAGATAATAAATTTCTGTTTTTATTTACTTAAGACAGCAATCCCATTCTGATCAAGCGAATAGCACCCTTTTTTCACGAACGGCGCCGCGCCTTTTTCCAGGCTGAAAATCACGCGGTAGGAATCCTTGGCGATCGCCGATTCGAACGCGTAATTGCACCGCTCGGCGCAATTATTCGACGCGCAGAGCGGCGACAAGGCCGACGGATCGTTCATCACGCTGATCGACGGCAGATACGGCGCCAAACCCGCGCACGCGCTGACCGCAGTATTGGCCGAGCACCCGCTCGCGTCATAGCCCATTTTGTCTTTTTTAATGAGTTCCAGGCGTTCTCGAAGGGCGTTCATGTCGCTTAGGCGCTTGGCGTCGCGGCTCTTGGCCCGGATGTTTCCGAGCGAAACAACGGCAATCGACAAAAGAAGCGCGACAACCGCAATGACAATCAATAACTCTATTAATGTGAATCCTTTGTTTTTATTCATAAATTTAAATATTAATGTGGCAACGCGATTACAATACAGTTAGTTATGAGAAATCGGAACTGGGGGCTGGTAACTTGTTACTGGTACTTAAGAACCAATTGTATTACCATTTATTACTATTGTATTACATTTTACTTCTTCTTCAAGATTATATCACATTCAACGCTTCCTCCCAAGAAATGACGCCGGCGGACGCTTTGGCGATCGCATCATGCGCCAAACCGTTCATCGCTGACAATTCATCTTCAACGCTGCCGTTGGCAATTAAGGATCTTATTTTCGAATCGATCGGCAGCACTTCGGCAACCACGATTTTGCCGAGATATCCGGTATTGCTGCAAGCGTCGCACCCTCCGCCTTTGTACGCCTTCAAATTCGAATGCGCGCTCCAGCTGCCGAACATCTCATCGTTCAATTCATAATCGGTTTTGCAATTCGAGCAAATGCGCCGGCACAGGCGCTGGGCGATCACCAGGTTCAAAACCGACGCGAGCAGATGCGGCTCGACTTTCATCCGCAACAAGAAATAAATCGCGCCGGCCGCATCGGGCGCATTCGCCGCGGACAAGACCTGCCGGCCGGACAACGCCGCGTGAATCGCCGCCTCGGCCGTTTCGTTGTCTTTAATTTCACCGATTAAAATTATATCCGGATCGTGGCGTAAAATCGCCCGCAAACCGTCGGCGTAGCCGAATCCGTTTTCCGGATGAACATGCACGTGGCTTGCGCCGGGCAGACGGTATTCGATCGGATTTTCCAGCGTGGCGGCGTGCAAATGCTCTTTGTTCATCGCGTTCAGCAGGGAAAACATGGTCGTTGATTTTCCCGAACCGGCCGGGCCGGCCACGATCGTCAAGCCGCTTTTCCGGCCGATCGCTTCAATTATTTTATCCAAATGATTGCCGTCAAATCCAAGCTGCGCCAAGTCCGGTCCGTGTTTTTCATGTTGAACGAAACGCAAAGTCGCTTTTTCGCCGTTAATCGTCGGGATGAACGATGCGATTAGATGATATGTTTTTCCGTTGCCGGCAAATTTGAACCGTCCGCCGCTTTCCGATCCGCCCATTTTTTTCAAATGAAACATTATCTCATCGGAAAAATCCAGCGGCAGACTCAAGACGTTTTGCAGCATTCCGTCGACGCGGAAGCGAACGATCAGCGAATTTAAATTCGAATCGACGTGGATGTCCGAGGCGCGGCTGGCGATCGCCCGCTCGATGATCATAGAAACGACTCTTGAAATCTTGTCTTCTTTGTCCGCCGCGTTGATAATGTCCGTTTCCGGTTCTTCGTCCGGCGCTTCCTCGAATTCAATTTTCGATTCGGCGTCCAAAATATCATTTTCACGCTGGTGCGGAATTTGATCAATCAAATTTTTACCTTTGAATTGCAAATCCAATTCCGCCATTTTTTCCAACGAAACGAATCCGCCGTTCACCAATATGCGCGCCAAATCCACTTTTTCGCCCTGCCTGTTTAGTATATCCTGCAATTCCAAGACTTCTCTGTCGCGCAGCACGCCTTGCTGACGCAAAAGATTCAAGACATATTGATTATTTGAATATTGAAGCATGTTGTTAAAAAAAATAATAATGTGATAAACGGGATAAATCCCGAAGGGATCCCTTTGGGACGAGATTGACTTGTATAAATTGTCTAGACAATCGCATTTATCGCGTTTATCTCTTTCTCTGTTCCGTTTATTTTATAAACTGCGGAAAATAAAACGACGCGATCATCGCGACCGTCAAAATCAGCACAACGCCGACAACAATAATCATCACTTTAAATAAAACCTGGTGCTTTTTCGAATCGAAAAACTTTTTCATCATCAGATTGACTTCCGGCGCTTTATTGTTTTCTTCGAGCGCTTCTTTGACAACGTCATGGCCAGATCCGTCTTTCTCAACAACGCCAGCATCTTTTTTCACGATTTTAAACACGCCTTGATTTTCTTTTTTGCGCGCGCCGTTTGCGCCGATTTCAATGTCCTCGCGAACGCCATTTGCTTCGCCGTGTGGAACGGATTTGTCATCGCGAGCATCAGCGACGCGATCCTCATCCGGCAGATGCATTTTAAATTGCGGCTTGACGCTCGCCTCCTTGGCTTTCTTCTTTTCTTCGCCTTCCCTGCCGCGCAAATCGGAAGGAAGCAATGAAATATCGTCGGACATAAATTATTATCGCATTGTCAGATCCTGAATCAAGTTCAGGATGACAATGCTCCGTTATGTTTCTTTGAATTTTAAGCTTTGCAGTTTAAATTTATTTTGACAGCGCAGTGCAGCCTGTCGGCACGACTGCGCTGCACTGGCTTTGTGCTTTGAACTTTGCATTTTATTCAATATCCCTCATCGCCAGCCCGATCGCCGTGGCCAGTCTCGGCCCGACCGCTTCCAGCACCGGTTGCAAATCCTCGGGATAAATCACCCGCGCCCACGGATTGCCCACGAACGCGCGGATATTCATCTTCTCTGTGAAATATTTCGGCAGATTGTACAAATTGGCCGTGCCGCCGGAAAGCAAAATGCGCTCGATCTTCTTGTTCTTGTTGTCCGGCTGCTCGAGATAAAAATTGATCGTGTATTGCACCTCGTTCAGCACCGCTTGCACCGGCCGTTCGATCACGCTCGGCAAAGTCTGTCCGTTGGCGAACGATTGCATGTTGCTCTGCAAATCGCGCTTGAATTGTTCGGCTTGCTCCGGCGTCGTGCTTAAAGTATTCGCGATTCCTTTCGTAATTTCCAAACCGCCGACCGCCACGCTGCGATTCAAAAGCGGCATGGAATTTTCCACGATGGCAATGTCCGTGTCCATCGCGCCGATATCAACGATCACGACGATCGATTTGTCTTTGCCGACGAGCGAGCGCGCCAGGGCGAACGATTCGGTTTCCAGGCTGATCAATTCCATATCCGCTTTTTTGAAAATGGCGATGTATTTTTCCACGACTTCTTTTGACGCGGCGGTCAGAAGCACTTGAAGATTTTTAATCTTCGTCTTCGGATCGGCTTTGTCGTCTTTCAATAAATCGGCCGAACCCAATATTTTCCAATCCAAAATCATTTTTTCAAGAGGCATGGGCAAAACTTTTTTCGCTTCCCACTCCACTGCCGCGCTGATTTTTTTCGTCGAAGACAAATCGCCTTTTTCAATCTCCGGCAGGGCGATAATCGAACTGAACACCGCGGACGACGGCAGAGCCGTAATCGCGCGCTTAGACGAGGCGCGTGATTGCGTTGCGACTTTTTTGATCAGCTCGGCGGTTTTGTCCGGCTGATCGAGCAGTTTGGCTTTGTCGCCGGACAATGAACGTTCCAGATAGCCGTAAGTCACCAGCTGGGCGCGGCCGTTGTTGTTCGCAAGTTCAACGAGCTTGATGCTGCTGCCGCCGATGTCAATGCCGAGGAAATTGGGATTTTTGCCGTCTTTTGAGAATAAACTCATATTGTTTTTATATAATTTAATTAAAAATATTTATAATATATAAAATCATGGGATTTAAAATCGTCCCGAATGTTTCGTCTGAGTTTATTATACCATTTATAGCCGATGTTGCGTATCAATTTATCCACTGATTGACAGCTGATGCGAATTAACCTTGATGCGAACCTGCCTGCCGGCCGCGCTCCGCCATAGCGGCTACGCGACGGCGAGCAGGCAGGTGCCGCGAATAAAAAAATTTGTGTAACTTTAATCCTAAATTTAATTTTTTCCTGTCTATCTAATCAACTATCAATCAACTCAAATCAACTTTAATCAACATTTATTATCCAGCGCATTATTCACCAACTCATCCGCCAATTTATTCTGCTCGCGATAAACGTGCTTATAATTTATTTTTTTGAAACGCTGAGTCAGATTCCAAACTTTAAGAAATAATTTCGCCAAATCCGGATTTTTCACTTTGTAATGGCCTTTCAACTGCTCAACGACGAGTTCGCTGTCTAAATTCATGTCCAATTCCGTGGCGCCTAACTCCTTCGCTTTGGCCAGCGCCAAAATCACGGCTTCGTATTCCGCCGCGTTGTTCGTCGCCTTGCCGATGCATTTGCCCTGCTTGAATATAATTTTGCCGGCCGTGTCATAAATGACGACCCCGATCCCGGCCGGTCCAGGATTGCCGCGCGCGCCGCCGTCGGTGAAGATTTTTAATTTCATAAATAATAATTTCGCGAATTACACGAATATTCACAAATCCGCACGAATTAACTTGAAATTAATCCAAAGTAATTCGTGATTATTCGTTTTAATTCGTGTTGTTCGTGATATTTATTCGTGATTACTGTATTTTAGATCTACAATTTTAAATTCAAACTCCCTGTTCCCGTTCCACTCGTTGATCCCCACTTCGCAAACCGCGTCGATCTTTTCGCCGGGTTTAAAACCGCCTGCCTTGCCGGAGCTTTGCGAAGGCAGGTTCTTCTTCGCCAAGCTGAAGCCCATCATTTTGTAAACGCGCGGCAGATCTTGTTTAACGGACAAACGCAAATGCTGGCCGTCGCCGCCCACTTTGTCCAAAGCCGCGATGTCCAAGCCGCTGATTAAAAATCGCGGGCGCAAATTTCCTTCGCCGTACGGCGCGAACAACTCGAGTTGATTGAGCAAATCCCAACTGATGTCTTTAATCTTGATTTCCGCGTCAATATCGAGCGACGGCGTCAGTTCCACATCCGCTAAAACGCTTTTCGCGTGCGCGGCCAGTTCGTTTTGAAAATTTTCTTTAACATTGATATCCGTCAACGTGAATCCGCACGCCTGGCTGTGTCCGCCGAAACGGCTGAGCATCGCGCTGACCGTTGTCAATCCTTGCGTAATGTTGAATCCTGGCACGCTGCGGCCCGAGCCGACCACCCGCTCCTTGCTCTTGGTCATGACGATCACCGGCCGATAAAATTCGTCGCATAATTTCCCCGCGATTAATCCGATAATCCCCGGCTCCCATTCCTCATGAAACGCAAACAATATTTTTTGATCAATTTCCATTTGGGCGATGAATTCTTTCGCTTTGTCAACGGCCGCTTCCGTGATCCTCTGCCGGTCCTGATTGTTCTTCTGCAAATCGTCCGCCAACTGCGACGCCTCTTCTTCGTCTTCCGAAATCAGCAATTTGAACGCGGCGTTCGCGTGGTTCATGCGGCCGGCCGCGTTCAAACGGGGCGCGAGTTGAAAGCCGATGGTAAAACTGTCGATTTTTTTCGTGCTTATCTTTTTAATCAATTTTTGCAAACCAAGATTCTGCGTTTTCTGCAAGACGACCAATCCCCATTTCACCAAAATTCTGTTTTCATCCATCAGTGGAGCGACGTCCGCCACCGTTCCGATCGCGACAATGTCCAGCATCCATTTCAACAAACCATCATAATTCGTTTTTCCGTTTTTTAGTTTTTCCAGCTTGCCCTGAGCTTGTCGAAGGGTTTTTTCGTTTTCAATAAGAGCGCACGCCAATTTAAACGCAATGCCAACGCCGGCCAAATCGCGAAAAGGATAACCGCTATCTTTCGTTTTTGGATCCAAGATCGCGACTGCTTCCGGCAAAATTTCCAAAGGTTCGTGATGATCCGTCACGATAACGTCAACGCCGAATTTATTTAAAAATTCGATTTCTTTCACGTTCGTAATGCCGCAGTCGACAGTGATTAACAATTTAAATCCGCAATCAACAAAGTTCTGGGCGTTTTCCAGGTTCAAACCGTAGCCGTCCCATTCGCGGTGCGGAATAAAAACTTCGACGTCGGCGCCGAGCGCTTTTAAAATTTTAAATAAAACCGCCGCGCTGGTTACGCCGTCCGCATCGTAATCGCCGTGCACGATGATTTTTTCCTTATTTTCAATCGCCGATAAAATCCGTTCAACCGCTTTTGCCATGTCTTTGAACAAAAATGGATCATGAAGTTGATTATAATCCGGATTAAAAAATTTCAAGGCGTCGCTTTCATTTTTCAAGCCCCTGTTGTATAATAATTGCGCGGCGATCGGATGGTAGTTCTTGAACTGTTCAAAAAATTCCAACGGCGCCTTGTCTTTTATTTTCCACTGTTTTAACATAAGAAAACGGAAAAAACGGATTGCAACGGATTTAACGGATTACTTTAGAAATATTCTAAATAAATCCGCATTATCCGTTTGCCTTTATCCGCGCTATCCGTGTTTCCATTTTACCCCATCTATGCGCAAAATACAAAAAATCCTCTGGATAATTATCGTCATCATCGTTCTTCTTTCAATGGTTCTCTGGACCGTGCAGCTGTAAACGCCTAATCGCCGTAAAACATAATCCAAAATTTTTTAATCCGAATTATCCGAATTTAACTTGAATATTTCGGAGCATTCGGATTTCTTTTTTTATTCGGATTATACCTATATCTATTGACATTTAAAACCGCGTGCGCTAACATTCAATAAACTCCGGTTTTAGCAAAAAGCCGGTCGTTCCTCGGGTTTATCCCGCGGAATAGGGGTTGGCGCTTGCCCTTCAGGCGCTGCTGATCCTTGACAATGAGGAGGTCTTTATGACAACCGAAGAGAAGAAACCGATCGAAGTGCAAATCACGGAAGGTCCGCATTGGAAAAAGATTTTGACTGAAATCTTTCCCCACGGACACGAATCCGAGTTCACATTGAAGTTCAACAACTTCAAAGCCAAAATGACGGTGAAAATTTTACACATCGGCACGGGAGACAACAAAGTCATCGCCGGCAAATTTGTCAATCTTGATGAATCGATAACTGCATATTTGCGCGCCGCGCTGAAATTGACGCACGAACGTTGCCATATTTATTTCAACGGCGAATACGACAAAGACAAAGCCAACGGATCAATGCATTTATTCGTTTTGGGCCAAGAGAAAGATACCTATTCAAACTTAAATATGAATCTGCCCAAAATGCATCGCTTGTCGGAAGAAAATATTGAAGCCGTGCTTAAACTTCAAAACCAACTGTCGGACAACAAAAAGGCGAAACCCACTCGCGTCACCGACGACCAGATGGACGAGCTGAAAAAGATCATCATGAATTCACCAGACGGCGACGATTTCGGACGCAAAGCAGTGTGCTGGCTGCTGGACAAGTCGGAAAACCTGACCAAGCGCGTGGCACTGACTTTTTCGAAAGAATTCGGCGAACAAGGCGAAAGCGCGAGTGGCACTGCCCATGCTTTTGTCAGTGCCAACTGCGCAACGCGCATTGATCTTTCTCTTGAAAAAATAGGCACCAATTTTCGACTCATCCATCATGGCGCTTCATTTAACGACAAAAACGAATGGGACGCCGTTTATCGCAAAGGTGGAACGATTTGGTTTTCAAATGTGTGGTATGATCAAAAGCCGGAACAAATTTTCCACGCCAACGCGGAGATCATCAAGGAAATAGGGAATTACAACTCGGATCCCGACTTCAACATCATGGACGAAACGGCCAGAGAAATCCAGCATTGCGAAAAGGTAGACGCGGCAAACGAAATAATATTTCAGCTGAAACAGCAAATCGTCAAATCCATTGAACTCCGCGAATCGGAATTCGGATTGAAAGCGCTTCTCCGCTTGATCGACATGTCGGAAAAATTCACCAAGCCGGCCGGGCTGGAATTTCCCGGCGGTAGATTCCTGACATTGACAACTGCCGACTCGATTGAAGCTGTGCAACGCAAAAATCACTTCATCAAAAATCAAATTAACACGGACATGGAATTCTGCGTCAGCTGGGTCAGAAAACAAGGCGTCAAAAAATATGACAGCCTGTTGATCTGCCTGAAACCGCGCGAATTAGATGCCGAAAAAGCGGAAATCACCGATGTAGACGACCAGGTGAAAAACACTATCGATTCCATTGATCTGTCGCGATTCAAAATGCACGACAGCGAAACAACCGCCAAAAAGTTTGACGAACAGATGCGCACAATCCGCGAAAAAATCATCAACTGCGGCAAAATCGACGATTTTTGCAAAAAGGCTTGCCTCTATCTGCTCGACAAATCAAAATGTCTAACCTCGAATCAAAGCATTGAATTCTTGCCGACGCTCCGCTCTTTCGGCAGAAGCGTTGACGCTCTGATGGACGTCAATAACGACAAGATCAACGATTTTTTGAAAAATAAAATCAAATCCGAAATGCGATTCATTGTCATGAAAAGCGGACACGGCGACGGACAGGGAAATCACTTGGAATATACGACATTACATCTGGTTCCGGCGGCCATTCCTCATGTTGTGGATAAATCCATTGTTAACCTCACAATTCTCAACGAAATTCAAGGCATTCCCTTGGAATAACATTTCACCGAAGCCCTGGTCAATCACCTGCCAGGGCTTTTTTATTTTTCCTGTCACCCGTTCGAGGCTCTTCGACTAACTCAGAGCACCTCAGGGTGACAGTGCTATGTCATACTGAGGTGGTTTGGAAAAGAATATTCAAATAAAATTTTTTACACAAACCCTCGAAGTATGACATTGCATCACCTTTTTAATTGCGATATAATATTCAAGGGGAGCAACCAACGCATAAAGCCCGTAAAGTATGTCTTAACGGCAACTTCGGGGCATAGGAGGGAACTCATGCGCTACGCTTCGCGGCTCGGTAAAGGCAGGGACGGAGTCAAGTTTAAGGTTAACCACCGCAAAATGAGCGATTTCGCGCCGCCAAAGCAAACAGACAAAAAACAGAACGGCAAAAAGAAAAAAGGCAAAAAAAAAGAAGTAGAAAACCCGGAATCTTCCGAATGACAATAAACGCCCGAGCGGACAATCCGCAGGGCGTTTTTATTTTTTAGATTGTCATACTGAGGTGCCCCGCAAAATGCGGGGACTCGAAGTATGACGGAAAATATCTGAGCAGCATTGTCAGATCCTGAATCACCCTGAATTAAATTCAGGGCAGGATGACAATGCTTAATAATCTTCTTTAGCCTTCTTTGCCCTCTTCTGCCTTTTCATCCCCTTTTGTTCACCTCTTCATCACCGCCAGATACGCCTCCGGCGGAATATTCACTCTTCCCTTGCCCATGGCCATCATCTTCTTCTTGCCCTTTTTCTGCTTGTTCAAAAGCTTGGCGCGCCGCGTCCAGTCGCCGCCGTAAAGCTTCGCGGTCACGTCTTTGCGCAAAGCCGAAATTCTTTCAGCCGCGATTATTTTACCGCCGATCGCTGCTTGAAGTTTAATTACGAATTGATGGCGGGGAATGGTATCGGCTAGATTTTCCACGATTTTCTTTCCAATATGAAAAGCAAGGTCGCGATATACGATTGACGAGAACGCTTCTTCCGGCACTTCCGCGACCAAGACGTCCATTTTAACAAGATCGGCGCGGCTGTATTTTGCAAAATCGTAATTCATTGAAGCGTAGCCCGAGCTCACGGTTTTCAGCTTGTCATAAAAATCGACAATCAGCATGGCCAGCGGCATGCGGTAATGCAAAATCATCCGCGTTTCGTCAATGTATTCGGAATTGACATATTCGCCGCGGCTGTCCTGCACCAATTGCATGACATTGCCGTAATATTCTTTCGGAGTAACGATATCCAGATTCATGATCGGCTCTTCCATGCCGTCGATCCGGCTTTGATCCGGAAATTCGTTCGGATTTTTGATCACGTATTCATGATCGGAAATTATTTGCGTTTTTTTGACGAACGACGGCATGCGCATACCCGGCTTCAGCACGACTTTGTACGCCACGCTCGGCGTCGTTATGACCAAATCAAGATTGAATTCGCGCCGCAAGCGTTCCTGGAAAATTTCCAAATGCAAAAGACCAAGAAATCCGCAACGGAATCCCAAGCCCAAAACCGGCGAACTTTCCGGCTCGTAAACCAAGGATGAATCGTTCAATTTCAATTTGCCGATGCCTTCGCGCAACTCATTGTATTCGTTTCCCTCTTTGCAGAAAACGCCGGCGTAAACCATCGGCTTCACTTCTTTGTATCCGGGCAATTGAAAAACATCTTCATTATTTTGCATTTTGTCCCGAAGGGATCCCGATGCAGTGGGACTTTTTGCAGTTTGTGTTTTCCCATTTGTAATCGTATCACCTACTCTACATTTCTCGATTTCTTTCAGTCCGGTCATCACGTATCCGATTTCGCCGGCTTCCAATGTTTCTTTCAACACCAATTGCGGCTTCAAAACGCCGCATTCCAAAACATCGGCTTCGGCTTCCGCGCCCATCATGCGCAGCTTGTCGCCTTTTTTCAATTTTCCGTCGACAACGCGAATGTACGCCACCACGCCTTTGTATTCGTCGTAAAAAGAATCGAAAATCAGCGCCCGCAGCGGCTTCTCCGCATCGACTTTAGGCGCCGGCACTTTTTCAATCACCGCGTCTAATATTTTTTCCGCGCCAACGCCGGTTTTCGCGGAGCAAAGAAGAATTTCTTCTTTTTTGCAGCCGACGATGTTCATGATCTCTCTGATTGTCTTTTCAACATCCGCCGCCGGCAGATCGATTTTATTCACGACCGGAATAATTTCCAATCCTTGTTCAACGGCCAAATACAAATTCGCCAAAGTCTGCGCCTGCACGCCCTGGCTCGCGTCAACGAGCAGGAGCGCGCCTTCCACGGCCGCGAGCGAACGCGACACTTCGTAATTGAAATCAACGTGCCCGGGCGTATCGATCAAATTTAAAATATAATTTTTATAATGCATGCACGCCGGCTGGAGCTTGATCGTAATCCCCCGCTCTCGTTCCAGATCCATCGTGTCGAGCATCTGCTCTTTCATCTTTCGCTTTTCCACGGTTCCGGTCAATTCCAAAAAACGGTCGGCCAAAGTGGATTTCCCGTGATCAATATGCGCGATAATACAAAAATTTCTTATGTTATTCATATCTTTCTAAATTATTTTACCGGCTTTGGCCGTGGTTCTTCGGACTTTAGTCCGCTCACCCATCATACCAAATTCTATTCAAAAATCAACCCTTAAAATAAAAATACGCCGGAAATCGTTCCAGCGTATTGTCTTTGATTTAAAGAAGCTTCGGTGCGCGCACCACTGGCAATTTGATGATTTTATTGATAAAAATCGAAAAATTTGACAATGCCGCAAACTGCGAGTATAATCAGTTTTGTTCATTGAAAATCAAATTTTAACCAGGAGAGAAAAAATGCAAGAGGAAAATGAAAAATTGCGCAATGCTCTGGAATTAAACAAAAAAAATTTTAAACGCATGTCAATTATTACAGTTATTGCCATCCTATTCATCATTGCTGCTGGAATATCATTAGCATTGACAATGTCCCAGCCGGAAGATCAATCGGAAAAGCAAACAATTCAATATTTCGACGAGCTTCAACCGCAAATCTCGTACTTCAAAGACAACCGCACCGGCATCTGCTTTGCTTATGTCAACGCCATAGTCGTGGTGAATCATGCGCGCTTACTGCCGCCGATCGCCGCGGTAGACTGCAAAAAAGTGGAACGCTTTTTGGAAAATCCCGGGGCAACGAACAATCCGGCGCAACTTCCTTTGCGCCAATGAGTTAAACAACAAAGGAACAAGCCAACATCGGCAGTTCCTTTTTTATTCCAGGCAAATTTGTCTGTTTGTAATTTTCAACCTAACCCAAATCCCGTATCCCTTCGTCGCTGACCGTCGCCTTTTTCCACAAGCGCCGCTTGATCGCGCCGAATAGCGAGCTTAATTCTTCAACTTTAAACAAATACGCGATGAGCGCGAACACCGCCACGCCGGCCAGCCCCGCTGCCAAGCCCTGGGTGAAAACGCCCCAGAATTTATGCATGTTAACGATCTCCCCAATGCCGGTTTTCACCAGCTGCGTTGCCACGCCCATGATCAGCGAAGCGAATAAAATTTTTCCGGCGAACTTCAGAACGCCGTTTCGGAAAATGCCTTTAACCTTTTTATCGAGCATAAGCGCCAGCAGCGTAAAATTGATTATCGCGCTTAGCGTGAAGCCGAGTGCCAGCCCCAAGACCCCGAATTCCTGAATTAAAATCAGGCAAAAAATCAGATTGGCTATTTCGCCGATCAAACTCGCGACGAACGGCGCTTTCGTGTTGTGCCGGCTGTAAAACGCCCGCGCGAGCAATGGCAAAAGCGCTTGGCTGAACAAACTCAGGCTAAAAATACCCAAACAATTCGCGGTCAAGACCGTGTCGTTCCAATCGAAATTACCGGCGCCGAGGATCACGCGCACCGCCTGGATCCGCAGGATAATCAAAAGAACGGTGATCGGGATCATGAAAAAAAGGATCTGTTTGAAAGTGCGCAAAAAATTATCTTTGAAATCCTGTTCGTTGTTTTCCGCGAAATTTTTCGATAAAAGCGGAAAGGCCGCCAGGGCGTAGGAAATGCCGAAAATGCCCACGCTAAAGCTCTGCAGATTGTTCGACAGATTGAACACGGCCAAGCTGCCGGCCGCTAGAGTCGACGCCAAAATCGTTATGATGGTTAAATTGATCTGCGAGCTGGCCAAACTTAACAGCCGCGGCCCGGTCATTCTCATTATTTTCAAAAAATTGCTGTCTTTCAATTTGAAAATCCAGCGGTAATTGAATCCGAGGTGAATCGTCGTCGGCAATTGAATGAGCAAATGCATCAATGCGCCGAGCACCACGCCGTACGCCAAGCCGGCCAGTCCGAACGGCTTGACCAAAAAAAACGCGCCGAAGATTATTCCGAGATTGTACATGATCGGCGCGATGGAAAACATGAGGAACCTTTTCAAAGACTGGAGCACGCCGCTGAATATGCCGCTGAGGCCGAGAAACAGCGGGCTTAAAAACATTATCCGCGTCAAATTGACCGTCATCTGCATTTTTTCATTGCTAAATCCGGGCGTGATCAGCGGAATCAGCCACGGGCTGATCAGCGCCAAAACTGAACAAACAACAATCAGGAAAACGCCGGCGATATTCAAAATATTATTTATCAAATCCCACGCTGCTTTGTTGTCTTCAGCGCTTTTTGAATTTTCTTTTTTGAAAAGCGAAACGAAAATCGGGATTAGCCCGGCGGACAAAGCGCCGAGGATCACGATATTATAGACGAAATCCGGAATGCGGAACGAAGCGTAATAAATGTCCAGCTCGCTGCCCGCGCCGAATTGCGAGGCCAGCACGCGGTCGCGGATCACGCCAAGCGCCCTGGACAACAAACTCGCCCCGGCGATGATGACCGCGGCGGCTGTGATGGAACTGGTTTCATGAAAAAAAAAATTTTCTGAAAGATGCCATAATTTAACGAATCAATCCGGCGATCATCATCTCTTCGTCCGCCGGGATAACGAGAACCTTCGGCTTGTTCGGCAAATGGCGGACAATCAAATTTCGCACGTCTTTGTTGCGTTCGCCGATGCCGGCGGTAAACACAATGGCATCCACTTTACCAAGAATAATGGAATACGCGCCGATGTATTTTTTTATGCGGTAAACGAACATTTCCAGCGCCAGCTTGGCGGACTTTTTCTGCTCATCGGTAAATTTAATTTGAGTCGAATAACCCGGAATCGCATAACCGTTCGCGATCATGATGTCGCGCATGTCTTTCAATCCGGAAACGCCGAGAAGCCCTGATTTTTTATTCAGCCAATCGTCAATTTCCGACAAAGTAAATCCTTTTCGTGCCAAATATAAAATTATTCCCGCGTCAATGTCGCCGGTCCTCGTCATCATCATCAGTCCTTCCAGCGGCGTGAAGCCCATGGATGTGTCAACGCTCTTGCCTTTTTTAATCGCGCAAATACTGCAGCCGCCGCCCAAATGGCAAGCGATCAAATTCGGCTTTTTTATTTTCAAGCGCTTAGCCGCTTCCAAACTGACATATTGATGCGATAAACCGTGAAAACCATAGCGCCGGATATTCATTTTTTTATAAAATTTTTCCGGCAGCGGATATTGACAAGCGAAATCCGGCATGGTCGAATGGAACGCCGTATCGAACGCCGCGTAATTTTTTGCGTTTGGAAACAATTTCAGGCACGCCTCGATGCCGGCCAGATTGTGCGGGTTGTGCAGCGGCGCCAGCCTGTTGAATTGCGCCAATTCCCTTAAAACCGCCGACGTGATCAATGTCGGCTTGACGAATTTTTCGCCGCCGTGCACCACGCGATGGCCGATTTTAACAATTTGTTTCAGTTCGATTCCATTTTCAACAAGGCAATCGACAACCGCCTGCAACGCCTCTTGATGATCCTTGATTTTTTGATTTATTGTTTTCTTGCCTGTCCGCCGAAGTTTTAACGAAGGCGGATTTTTTTGCTTTTCAACAGCGATAAACGAACCGCCGAGTCCGATTTTTTCAATTATGCCGCCGAACGCTTCTTTCAATTTAAAATTAAAAAGCTTGATCTTCAAGCTCGAGCTGCCGGCGTTCACGATCAAAATGTATTTTGTTTTCATAAGATAATAATGCCTTCACCCGCGCGGTCTATGCCGGCCGCGTTCGCTTCGTCGGTGTCGATATGGAAAGCGGCGTCGAATTCCTCGTTGATCCGCGTTTCCACTTCGTCGAAAATCAAAGCGCGCGGACCGTCGATTTCGACTTTCACGGTTTGCGCGTTGGCAACGCCGAGCTCGTGCGCCTGGTCTTTGTTCAAATGCAAATGGCGCTTGGCCACGATCAGGCCTTCTTTCGATTCGATCTCGCCTTTCGGGCCGATAATCTTGATCGCTCCCGATCCGATAACCTTTCCGGACAAGCGCACCGGCGCCGGCGAGCCCAGGAAAAAACTGTCGGATTTGGAAATTTCCACCTGCGTGTGCTGGCGGCACGGCCCCATGACGCGGACGTTTTCAATGGAGCGCTTCGGGCCGGCGAGCGTCACTGTTTCCGCCGCGGCGAACTGGCCGGGCTGGGAAAGATCTTTTTCGATTTTCAATTCGTATCCGTCGCCGAACAGCTTTTCCAGATCATGGCGCGTCAAATGAACATGGCGCGCGGAAACTTCGATTTTGATTGTAGGCATAATATCTTATTTAATAAATCAATAAAACAATAAATCAAAAAATTAATTTTCTTAGATCGTTTTTTCAGGATTACTCAATTCAGTCCATAACATTGCGCCAATTTCTTCTGCAAGCTTTATACCTTTTTTATATTCTTCATCATTCGTGTAATGTTCCGCAACGGAAAAATCCCATAAATATCTTGTTTCTTGCAGAGATCCGTAAGATGTTTCCAGCTGATTAAAACGAACCAATGTTCTTCTTATCGCGTATCCTTCAATGTAATTTAAGATAATTGACAATCCTGCCCTACGAAATTGCGAAATTGTTCCATATAACTCTTCTTTAGGAAATCTTGCCGTTATTTGATATATATAATGTACGTATTCATCCATTAATCCTTTCAACTTTAATTGATATTCGTTCATATTTTATTTTACTTTCTTGATTTTTTGATTTTTTTGTTTTCTTGATTTTTTGGCTATAGTTTCATCCGCAAGAGGCCGTTCTGCGCGCCGACGCGGTACAGGACCGCCGCGCTGTTTTTCATGCCGAGCTGCATCGCCCTGTCGAAATCCTTAAAGCGAATCAATCCGGCAATTAAACCGGAGGAAAAAGCGTCGCCCGCGCCCACCGTATCGACGATCCGCTTCGGATCGGACGCGGCCGGATAATAGTAGTGCCTGCCGTTCTCGTCGACGGCCATCGCGCCTTTCGCGCTCTGGGTTATAACGGCTTTGCGCGGCCCGAATGATTTGATTTCCGCCAGCAAAAACCTGGAGTCTTTCAACTTTGATTTCTTTGTTTTCGGTTTTGCCGCGCAGACCAATTCAATCGCTTCGTCTTTGTTCAAGATGAACAGCTCGACCGCCGGCAGAAAATTCAAAATGATCTTATGTTTTGCCAATTGCGCCGCGCCCGGATTCCAGGCGATTTTAACGCCGCGCTTTGCTTGGCGCATGATCTTATCCGTCTCCGACGCCCAATTCTCGCCGCTGAGCGCGGAAACGTAAAACCAATCCGTCTGGAAATTGCGCAGGCTGGGCAGCTGCAGAAAGGCGCTCGCGCCCTTGTGCGTGAAAATCGTATGCTCTCTGTCTTTCAACGAAGAAACAATGATGGAAAATCCGGTTTTCGCCTGTTTGGTGAAATGCAAAAGCGACGCGTCGATTTTCTTTTCCTTCAAATGGCAATAAATCTCCCGGCCCATCTGGTCGTCGCCGATGCACGCGAGCGGAGCGGTAAATATTCCGAAATTGGCCAAGCCGACGGCCGTGTTCATCGCGCCGCCGCCGTAATTGACAAAAACTTCTTTGATCGGAATTTTCGTGCCATACTCCACGGCCAAAAGTTTTTGTTGCTTGACGTCGTCGCTTTTAATCACAAAGAGCCCATCGCTGTGGAACATGATGTCTTTCAAGGCGCTGCCGACGGTGACGACTTCGTAATGCTTCATACGAACTTTTAATTTTTGTTTTTATTTCAAATATATTATATCAAGAAAAACATTTTCGCGCTCGCATTTCAATTTTTTTCGCAGGCGAAGCCATTCCAGCACTTATCAGGACCGCAATCGCATCCGGAAGTAGAACCCATTGAGCAAGAAATAGTCGAAATTTTCCCTGCGGATTGAGCCCTTTCGGAATAGCAATAATCTTTACATCCGCTCAAAAAACCTTTCCAATGTCCGCCCGACGCGCCGCAAACCGTTTTTTGAACCCAATTGCCGTCAATGCTGTCGGTAGAAAAAAAATAAAAATAAAAAAACGCAATCAGCGCAATAATGGCGACGATCAGCAAAATAATCATGACTATTTTTTTCATAAAAACATTGTATCACAAAAATCAAGCGCACGCATCCATCATGTTGTTAACAATACAAATCTTCCTTATTGTTTCTGTCTCTAAACCATTTTGCCGGATTGTTTTTTATGTAATGGCGTATGTTGTTCAACGCCTTTTCGTCGCGGATAATATTGTCGTAATATGATTTCTGCCATTGAAAATCATGATTCTGTTTTTCACGAAAATATTTGGTCACGCCGATTTTAAATCCCCGAACAATGGATGGCAATGATTTGGATAATTTCGTTTGCCAGGGGATTTCGTTCTTTGGTAGGGAACAAAAATCTTTGTTCCCTACCACGTTGTTTCCGTTTCCATTTTCCCGAATTATTAAAATGCCATGTATATGATTCGGCATTATGATAAAAACATCCAAAACCACATTCGGAAAATGTTTTATGATATCCAACCAACATTTTTCCGCAATTTTTCCGTATTCATTCAAAATCATTATGCCATTTTTAATTTCGCCAAAACATTCCTTTCTGTCTTTTACGCAAATCGTAATAAAATACCAGCCTGATTGCGAATAATCAAAATATTTTAATCGATTTCTTTTTCTTCCGAGATGTTTAATGTCCATATTCCAAATAACGCTACCAACTGCCGCTCGCTCCCCCGCCCCCCGACCTTCCTCCGCCGAAACCGCCGAATCCGCCGCCGCCCTTGCCGCCGAAACCGCCGCCGAAGAACAGGCCGCCGCCACGGCCGCCTTTTTTGAACCAATCGCGATGCGAAGCGCCCCAGTCGCTAAACAGGCCAAAGCCGGCCAGAATTATTCCGACGACGACGGAGCCGATCGCTCCCCAAAAAATTACGCCGAGGATCGCGCCGATGACCGCGCCGACCACGCCTCCTTGCCACCAGGATTTTGATTTGCCCAAGGCAAAAAATATCGCGCGCCAAACGGAAAACAAAATTATCACAAGCCAAAATATGAGATGCGGATCAATAAGGCCGCTGTTTTTCTTTTCAACGTTGACGGAAATCGGTTCGCCTTGAATCACCTTTTCGATTTCCGACACGGACAAGTAAATGCCTTGATCAAAATTATTCTGCTGGAAATTCGGCTTGGCGAGTTGATCGATGATGGCGCTGGATTGAATGTCGGTCAGCGCTCCTTCCAAACCGTATCCGACTTCAATTCGCATCTGCCTGTCTTCTTTGGAAATTAAAAACAGAACGCCGTTGTCAGCGCCTTGTTTGCCGATTTTCCAGTCTTCAAAAAGTTTAACCGCAAAATTTTCAATCGTGTCGCCTTGCAAACTGTTGATCGTAACAACCGCGATTTCATGTTTTGTCGCTTGTTCGAACTGCGTCAACTCGGATTCCAACGACGCTCGGCTCGCCGGCGTCATCAAATTCGCGTAATCGTTCACAAAACCGGTCGGAGTTCCGGGACTATAATAAGCGTGCGAGTTGAACGCAAACAAAAACATTAAACAAAAAGCGATTGTTACTTTTTTAAACATAAATTATTTTTTATCGTAATCCTTCTCCATATCCGCCCAATCAACATACTCCCCTTTTCTGACATGTTTTTCGCCGACCGCAAAATTCCCGCGCGTAATGTCAAACGGGTGCCAAGCTCCGTCGAAATAAATTTCGTTCCACGCATGCCGCCTGTTTTCTTTTTCTTCGCCGAGATAACCATGAACAAGTTTCGTTGGAATGCCAAGTCCGCGAAAAACCGAAGCGATGACACTGGCAACTGCGCCGCATGATTGCAACCGCTTGTCCAAAATACATTTTACGCCTATGAAACGAGACTTTCTAAAATCCGTTGTTTTGGTTATTTGATGCTTTTCCGTATTAAATTCATCATTAATCAACGACAATATTTTTTTAACATAAGATTCGTCGATTTTTTCACTTACAACGCTTTTCGCTTTTTCCAAAAGCCAACCGGGGCAATCTTCAGTGTACTTTCCGAATTGGAGATATTTTGATTTTTCCAATTCAATTTTATCGAACTCGCTTTGCTCCGCGTTTTTCATAAATACAAAATTATGATCTTGAATATCCGTATAATCCGTGTTTTAGTCCGTCTCCGTTACTTGGTCAAATCCAAATTCACCGTCGGCGCTGTTTCAGCTCCGGACACGGCTTCGAACAAAGCGCGCGTCTTGAATCCGAACATTCCGGCGAAAACATTGCCAGGGAACGTCTGCACGGCGATATTCAACGCTTTGACGCTGTTGTTGAATCTGCCGCGCTCGACGCTGACGCGGTTTTCCGCGCCTTCCAATTGCGTCATCAGGTCTTTGACGTTTTCGCTTGATTTCAACTGCGGATAATTTTCAATGATCGCGAGCAATCGGCCGAGCCCTGTTTCCATTTGATTGGTGGCCGCCACTTTATCGTCAACAGTCGCGGCTCCGGCATAGCGCGTTCTGGCGTCGGCAATGTCGCCGAACACGGTCTGCTCTTGCGTTAAAATGCCCTTGACGCTGTTTACCAAATTCGGGATCAAATCGAACCGGCGCTGATACTGCGTTTCCACTTGCGCCCATTGCGTGTCAACGGCCGCGTTCAAACGAACAAACGAATTGTACATGCTGATCACCCATCCGGCGACGATGATAACCGCCGCAATGATGATGATGATCCAAATGAATTTTTTAGACATATATGAGAGATGCAAGACTAGTGAAACAAGCGAGACGAGCAAGACAAGCCACTTCAGTAACTTGTTTAACTCGTTTTACTTGTCTTGCTTGTCTTGCTTCAATTTAAAATGTAAATAAAATAGTTAAGCACTGCCGCGAAGCTCACCCACGCGATATACGGCGTCATCAGCCAGACGGCCGCTTTTTTTTCTTTGAAAAACAAAATAAACGTAATAAGAAAAGACAGCCACAACGCCACAAATTAAACAAACGCGGCAAAAGCGC
>JAZDPK010000047.1:0-24034 GCA_043797615.1 Parcubacteria group bacterium | reverse complement strand
CTCCCTCGCAATAAAGTTATCCCTTGATAGAAGATTGCTTCGTCCGCTTCGCTCCCTCGCAATAAAGTTATCCACAGCAGATAAAACCTTGTCGAGTCCGCTCGACAGGTTTTTTTATTTTTTAAAATTATCGATTGTTTGCGAAGAAAATATTGTCAAACAGTGTCGTCAAAAAAAGTTTTCTGGTTGTTTTTATTATTGTCATAATGAATAAGTTGAGAAACCATACAAGATTGCGTCGCGTTCAATCGGAATCGAAAATAACCATCAGATATGAGCTCGCAAATAAAACTGTTCGTTTGCAAATAAAGTCGCCATGAAAAATCAATTTATTTGCGAGCTTCAACCATAATAAAAACTGTTATCAAAAATGCGCGAAGCAATCTTGAATGATTATCAAAAGAAGCAGTTTATTTGCGAGCCCGTATTAAAAAGAAAATTTAAATCATAGTTCACGCGAAGCAATCTTGAATGATTGACGAAAGAAGCAGTTTATTTGCGAGTCCGTATTTTTAAAGAAAATTTAAATCATAGTTCACACGAAGCAATCTTGAATGATTATCTATATGAAGCAATATCATTGTTCTACTTACATCATGGCTAATCAACGGAATACAGTTCTTTATGTTGGCGCCACCGCAAACTTGGTTAAGAGAGTTTGGCAACACAAGCAAAAATTTTTCAAAGATTCTTTCTCCTCTCAATACAATATAAACAAATTGGTTTACTACGAAAATTTTCAATATATTCGTGATGCGAGAAACAGAGAAAAGCAGTTAAAAGCGGGACCAAGGAAGAAAAAGACGGAATTGATCGAGAGGGAGAATCCGCAATACAAGGATTTGGCGGAGAGGTGGTAATACGTTCCAAGATCGCGTCGCAAATATTCGACCATTCAATTCAATTTATAGATAAGGGCTCGCGAATAAAATGTCATTTACGGGGAATGTAGAGAAATTCAAGATCGCGTCGCAAATTCAGTATTGTAGATTGCTTCCCCCGCATTTGCGGGGTCGCAATAATACTAAACTAGGAAAACATAATCTAATTATTAACCAAAAAAAATTATGCAAAAAACAAAATCAGCCTTCGCTAAAGCTACGGCTGACCAGTCAGCCTTCGCTACCACCCTCGTTAAAACTTCGGTGGCCGGGAAAGTTACGGCGGACAAGCCGGCAGACAAGGCCGCTCCGCAAACGGAAATAAAAAAAGAAGGGGAATTTCAAAAACCCCTGCGCCAGTTCGGCGGAATCTATTTCCACGCCGGCGTGATCATCGGCCGGAAAAACATCTTCGTGACGAACGAATACGCCGATCTCCTGGCCAACGCCTTGAAAATGGCCGAGCTGCAGAAAGACGTTAAAAACCTGGCCTATTGCGTCATGCCGAATTTCTTCTACTGGATATTCAAGCTGAGCGACAAGCAGAACGACCCGATGGCGATCTACGGCGACGTGAAAATGCGCGTGGCCGGCGAAATCCTGAAGAATTTGAAAAAAGAAGTCAAAGACGGCAAATGCTACGAAATGCACCCGCTTTTTCGCGCGAACAAGCAGGTCAACCGGTCGCTGCCGGAAAAAATCCTTTGGACGTTCGAAGACAAAGCCAAGGATTTTGAAAACAACAAGCGCTACCGGGTGTGGGCGCCGAAAACCGGCATCCGGCTCATCGACACGGACGAGCTCCTGCAGAAGAAGCTGTCGCTGATCAAGAACGCCGCTGTGTCCGACCGCTGGAAATTAGTGGAAAAAGCCGAGGAATATCCATATCTGTACATTGCCGACGAATTGGCCGATGTCATGCCGGAAAAAGCCACTTTGGCCGATGTTCTATGCGGCCAAGCGCTGGCGCCGGCCGCTGTTCCAGCCTAGTCTAGTCCTGTTCGGCATTGTCCGTCGCGAAGGCTTTGCCAAACGGGAATTTAAATAATTTAAGAAGGCCGGGGATTGGCAGTGCTAATTAAATTCTAAATCCTAAACTCTAAATTCTAAACAAATTTAAAGTCCAAAATTCAAAATTAATCCGCACAAGTCAATCTCCGGCTTTCGCGTTAAATCAAAAATATATGAAATATCTTGTTTGTTTCACCATTATGGCGCTCCTGGCGATGCCGCTGCGGCAAGCTCGGGCGCAGCCGTCTTTCGTCGCCAACACTTTTGCCAACAGCCGCGTCAACCAATTCATCTTTATTAACTGTCAGACCGACGAGTGTCTGTCGTTTATTGATAAATATTTTTCCAATGAAAATTTTTCCGTTAACAGCGCGGCGGCGGTGATATCCGATTCGATCATAGACGATCCTGTTTCCCCGCCGTTGGAAGCTTCGGCAAACAGCACAGTTGGTTTAAGTTCCGCTGTAATCGCGCCGGCAAACGAGACAGCCGCGTCGACAAATTCGACCGCGCTTGTTCAGACCGCAACGTTAAATTCAAACGCCACGGTCGAATCATCCAATTCAACGGCAATTGTTCAAACTCAAACGGCAAGCGCTAATTCCACGGCCGCGGCAACGACAACGGTTCTGCCTGTTTTAAATTACGCGCCAAGATCGGTGCTGATCAGCGAAATAATGGCCGTGCCGAATACGGGCGACAAAGAATGGGTTGAATTGTTCAATTCGACAAATGCGGCGATTGATCTTGCGGATTGGTCTCTTTACGAAGGATCGAGCCTTAAAACCAATCTGTTCGGCGCAATCCAGCCTTCCGGCTATCTGGCGTTTGACAAAAGTTCGCTGAACAACGACGGCGACATTGTTATTTTAAAAGATCCGACCGGCGCGGTTATCGATCAAGTCGCATACGGCGGCTGGAGCGACGGCAATGCAAGCGACAACGCGCCGAATGCGGCAAAAGGCGATTCTTTAATTTTATGGCAGGGAGCTTATATTGAAACAATAACGCCGACAAGAGCGGCGGAAAATATTTTAACCGCTTTGCCGGCGCCGGTTGCCGCATTGTCCGTTTCCGGAACAACGTCGGAGCAGGAAACCGTTGTTCAACCCGCAACAAGCGCTGAAACAACATCAGTTCAAAATAATCAGCAATACCAATATTCTGATCAGGTTTTAATCAATGAATTTCTGCCGAATCCGGCCGGCAGCGACGACAGCGAGTGGATAGAACTTTATAACAGCGGCGGCGTTGACGTTAATCTCTATGGCTGGTCGCTTGGCGACAACGGCGGCAGCGCGCCGTACAAAATAAAAGATTTGCTCGCCATTAAAGCGAAAAATTTTCTTTTGTTCGGCAGAGAGCAGACGAAAATCGCGCTGAACAACACGAGCGACGAAGTCGTGTTAAATGATCCGAACGGACAGGCCGTCAGCCGGTTCGCCTACGATAAAACGCAAGAAAACTACAGCTGGGCGCGTTTTGACTCGGGCTGGGAACAGACCAGCGCGTTGACGCCCGGCGAGGAAAACGAAAAACCGGATTTGCAAGCGGCCGCGGTTGTTGAAATTCCAAAACAAAATACAATCGTCAACGCAATCAACGCGGTAAAATATTATTCTGGCAGTTTAACTCCGGCGGAAATAAAAGAATTGCCGCTGAAAAGCAAAGTCAGCGTCAACGGCCAAGTGGCGGTTTTGCCCGGCGTATTCAGCAAGAATACGATCAATTTGGTCAACGGTTTGCAGATCTATTATTCAAAAGCAGATTGGCCGGCCTTGCGCCTTGGCGACATTGTCCAGGCGAGCGGAACAACTTCGGAAAGCCTTGGCGTTCCCCGCGTTTTGATTAAAAACAAAAGCGATTTGAAAATATTGGGCAACGAACCGCTGCCCGAGCCGCGAACGGTAAATTCGAATGAAATCAACGCTGATCTGGCAGACCTGCCTGCCGGCAAGGCAGGCGCGTATGTGCGCATTGTCGGCGATTTGGTGCAAAAGGACCGCGGCAAGCTGACATTTGCCGACGATTTTGGCGAATTTTCCGTAAATATAAAAGCCGGAACGCAAATTAACGCCGGCGTCCTGGCGTTGAACGAGAAAATCCAAGTGACTGGATTGACCGCTCTTATTGACGGCGCATATTGGATTCTGCCGCGGGAGCAGGGCGATCTGGTTAATCTGACGCTGAAGGAAAAGGCAACGGCCGGGAAAGAGGCGATGACGGCAAACATTCAAAATGGCAATATCAGCGCGCACAACGTTGGCCGGGCGCTTGGAATATTGCTCGCGATATTGGGCGCGGCAAATGCGTATTTTGTTTGGCGGAAGAAGGACGAAATTATCGCATTTTTTAAAGAGAAGAAATGGCAAACATTGATAAAGAAAATTATTTGAAAGCACGCGGGCGGCCTAGTCAGCCGCCTTTTTTTGTTCCCTTAACCCTGACTTTGAGTCAGGGCTGCCATATGCGAGACCATTCCGAATCCATCACTCCCACATTCATCCGCCTTCGCATAAAGCTTCTGCGGATCAAGAAAATGCGGGGTAATTTTTATCCGTCAGTCTTTTTCGCATGGCATGTGCATAAAGTACGCGGATTGTTTGCGGCAAGCCCTGTTTTGTGGTATAATTATTTCGAGCAAAATATAAACAAATGTCCGCTGCACAATGGTCAAGACATTAAAAGAAATTCAAAGCAAATTCAAAAGCAAACTTGCCGGATTTTTGCGGTTTGTTGGATTTTGTTTTAAACGGAAAACTTTGAAAGTGCTTAAGACATCTTTTATTATATTTGTTTTGATTTTTACGGTGGCGATGTCCGTTGGAATTCAAGTCCATGCAGAAGATAATTTTACTCCTAATGACCCAGGCGCCCAGTTTTCGTCCGATCCAAACGCAAGCACAGCTCCGGCAAAGAAAACCGCGCCTGCCCCGGCCGCCGCGCAGAATACTCCCGACACCGGCGGAACCACCAGTAAAATCATGGATTTCCTGAACCGCGTGCTTTTCGCGATCGCGTATTTCCTCGGCACGCTGGCCATGACGCTTTTTTCCTACGTTGTTTTAATCAGCAGCTACAATGATTTCGTCACATCGGAAGCGGTGAACAAGGGCTGGGTGCTGATCCGCGATTTGTGCAACATGTTTTTCGTGGTGATACTTCTGATAATCGCGTTCGCCCAGATATTACACGTTGAGAAATATTCGATGAAAACCCTTCTGCCGAAAGTTTTAATCGCGGCGGTACTGGTGAATTTCAGCAAGCTGGTCTGCGGCCTGCTCATCGATTTCGCGCAAGTGATCATGATGACGTTCGTCAACGGCTATCAAGCAACGGCCGGCGCCAATCTGGTGGTCGGACTCGGTTTTACGAAATTATTGAAGATGAGCGCGAAGAGCACGACGTCTTCGGTTGATCCGGGCTATTCCAATGCCGACATTTTTCTCACTTTGGCCATGGGCGTGGTGTTCCTCGTCTTGGTCATTGTCGTCACGTTTTTAATCCTGGTTTTATTGACGGTCAGAATAGTCACATTGTGGATTCTCGTAGTTCTATCTCCGTTCGCGTTCCTTCTAAGCGATCTGCCGTTCGGCCAGTCGTACGCCACGGAATGGTGGAAAAAATTCGGCGAGCAGGTGGTGATCGGCCCGTTTCTCGCGTTTTTCCTGTGGCTGTCGCTCCTGATCATGTCCAATCCGGATCAGATGATCACGCCAGACATCAAGAAAGCCCAAGAAGACATCACTAAGAGCACAGGCGGGGCAAAGCAGGAGAGCATGCAGCTCGACAATCTGGCGCAGTTTTTCATCGGCCTGGCCATGCTTCTCGCCAGCTTTGAAATGGCCCAGAGAATGGGCGGCGCCACGGCCAAATGGGCGGGCAAGGTGTCCGGCATGAGCAAGTCGGTGGGCAAGAAACTCGGCAAGTTCGCCGGCCGGACCGCTTATAAAGTCACCGGCGCCAAAGCGGTGGTCAAGCGCGGACAGGCGGTGTATGGTGGATTCATGGCGAAGCAGAAGGAAAAAACTGCAAAAAAAATGGAAAAATGGACTGGAGTCGGCGAAAATGTATTTGCCGGCAAGGAAGCGGTGGTGAAGAAAGGCAAACAAGCGGTGCGCGGCGGGTTTGAGCTGGGTAAAGGAGTGGTGAAAAAAGTCGGATTGGGTGTTATCGGCCCGTTTTCGAAAAAAGCCGAGGAAGCGTGGTCAGGGGCGGGAGCCTGGAAAGGCATGGCTACGCGCGTGAAGTATGCCGGAAAAATGGAAACTGTCGGAAACGATAAAATAAAGCAGGCGCATCGGGATAAGAAGATGAAAGACGCGAACGATTTATTGGCGTCGCACGAGATAAAGTCGCCTGAACAGCTTCGAGAATTGCTCGGCAATAAAAGCGCGAGCAAGGATATGCGCCGCGCCGCCGCGTTGAAGCTGGCAGACAAAGGAATGTTTAATGATAAAAAGGACGAAAAAGGTAATGTTATTAAGTCGGCCGCGGAGTATGCTCAAGACGCAAAGGATTTGTTAAAAGGCGATCGCGCGTCGTCAAGCGCTTTCGGCGACGCGTTGGAAAAGAAACAGATGTACCTTGCTTATCACTTGGCGGATGACAAAGGCAAAGACGTGCTCTCTACGAAATTAAACAACGGAGAATTGGATTTGCGCAAGCAGGATGCAAATTCCGATAAAGATCTTGAGTGGATGAAGTTTGCGCATGACGCTGTCGGTGGCAAGTCGTTCGGCAAGATAATGACTGATCGAGCCAGTTACGGCGGCCAGACCGAGAAAAATATCAAAGAAACCGTCAATAAAATGGCGTCTTCAGGATCGACCAGTATATTGGCGCAGGAACAACACGTTAAAGATTTAAAACATGCAATGGATAATCCGAATGCGACCCCGGCGGATATAGAAAAAGCAAAAGAAGATCATAAAAAAGCAAGCGAAGGACTTATCGGCTTTTCGCATTCAGTTGCCAGTATTACCGGTAATGCCGAATTGGCGTTTACTAAAAAAGACGTATTTGACAGTGCGGGATTTCAAAAATACATACAAGGGGCAACTCCCATTCAAATATCAAATTTAATTAATGCTAAGAATGAAATCGCGCAATACATCACGCCTGATAAAATGAGCAGGATGGCTGCTGAGGGTGGCGAAGGTCCGAACCAATTTAATGAGGTTTCTGCGGAAATGCTGAAGATGGCGCAGGATACAAGCAAAGGCATGGAAAAATTAAAAGAACAGATGGAAAATAAATTGCAGGCTTTGCTTTCCAGCGAGCGCTCAAGAGACGCAATGGAGGGAGACATACGAGGCAAAATTGAAGCTGTTGTGGCAAATGTGAGAGCGACTAAAGATGTTGCGGCAAAGGCGGAAGCGGATAGAGTAATGCGCGAACAAAATAAGAAAATTTCAGATGCAGCAATAGCTCAAGCCAATAAAGAGTTACAAGAAAAAGAGGATAAAGAAAGTAAGGATTTACGAGCATTATTATCAAAGACAACTGTATAATTAAAATATATAATGAAAAAAAATAATAAAATTCAAATGCCGCCGCTAATAGATTTGATGTTGCGCGCGAATGAAAGCTCTCTGATTAATTTAGATATTGCCGCGCAGAATAAATTGACCGGCAAGCAGCTTTCGAGCATGACCGGCATCATTGGACGCGTTTGCGAAAAAGAAGCAAAGCCGGCGAATTTGAGCGTGCTTTTGAAAAACGAATTGGCGGTCAGCCCGGCGGTTGCGAAGAAAATCGCGCTGGAAATATTGACGCGGCGGTTGCTGGCGGCGGATGAGATTTGGTTTGACGGAGAAATAAAAAAAGCCATCAAAGAACTCGGCGCCAATCACACGGATTACGCGGAAACGGCGAAAAAATATTTTGACGCGCTGGTGAACGAACGAGCTTTGGAAATCGACGCGGAAGACGCCAGAAAAAAAGAAGCTGAAGCAGAGCCGAAAGAAAAAATTCCTCTCGCCATCACCGATCCGGAAGAAGAAAAACGCTCGGCGAAAAATGTGTTCGGGCAATTTTTACGAAGTTTATTGGCGCTTAGCGATTATGAATTAAAATTGGAATTGAACGCGCGATTAGGATTACTTTTGATTCAAGATAACGGCGAGCTGTTTCAAAAGGAATTGCTCGATGTCATGCGCCAGAATAAGGAAAAGCTGACAACCGCGCCGATTATTCACAACAACGAAGAATCCGATCCGACCATTGGCAATTGGCTGCGCGATTATATCCGGTACGCGGGAGCGGAAGACGTGGAAAACACCATAAAGAAAGCGCAGTATTTCACGGACAGCGAAAACGCGAAAAAACTAGATCCGAAAGAAAAGCGGCGCGTGGATCGGCTTTTGGATTTGTATGTCAATCTTGAAAAGTTTTTCATCAACTCGACGCGTCAGGAGCTGGAAGACATTTTGATTTTCCCGCTGTCGCCGAAAGAAGAACGGGCGTATCAGGAAAGTTTGTCCGAGCAGAAAAAAGAAAAATCCGGCGACAAAGAAAATATCAACGAAGCGGATATCGCGAAATTGTACGAAGACGATCCGGAAGACCGGCGCTTGATTAGCGAAGAAACAACGAAAATTATCAACGCCACGCGCAAGGATTATTTGAAAGTGGCGGACATCTTCGAGGATTATTTGTTAAGAAGAAAAAAACACGGCATTATCGCGTGCCTCGATATTCTGGCGGAAGTCGGCGCCTTGGACAATGTGCTGGCGAAAGACAAGCGCTTTCAAAATCTGCTCATCGGCTATTTCAAACGCAACAATCTGCCAGGCGAGGAAAAACAATTTCTGGCCGATCCTTATCAAGAAAAATACATCGAATACTTTTTGAAATACGTTTTTCTGGAGCGGCTGGGACTGGCAGAGGGCGAAGGCGGCCGGCAGGCGGTGAAGCTGTCGGATATTTTCCGCTCGATTGGTTTGGACAAGTATTCAAAGTTGGCTTATTTTGATCTTAAAGATAATAAATTTAAGTGGCATAACAATTAAACATGAACAATAACGGATACATCTTAGTTAAAGACAAAGACGGCCAGTTCAAATATTTTAAAGACGGCAAATTTTTTAGCATTGAAGAAGTGAAAGCGCTTCAGGGGCGGTCGTTCGTCAAGCCCATCGCACCTGCTTCGCCTGAGACTAAGCGAGGCGAGTCCAAGCCAGCGCCGGCGACATTTGAAGATATTCCGCTGAAAAAGCCGGTTTCCGGATTGACAAATATGGATGAAAGGCGGCTGGCCGACCAGAAAATCGTCGCCGAAAAGGCGAACGGCGTGATCGAGAGGTTGAAGATCAAGTTCAGCGACGACAAAATAAAAACACGATTCGTAAACGTTTTGATTACATATTTTCGCGGCATTCGCACGAAAAAGGAAGTGGAATACGTTTTAACTTTGCCGAAAATCAGCGGCGGATTGGAATTGCCGCCGGACAAAGCGAAGATCATCATCGCTTTTTTGGAAAATTTATCGGTGGAAACCAGCCGTGAGCGGAAAAATATCGTCACTGGACCCACCGTAGCTTTAGCGAAGGTGGGCGCGTCTAATTTTCAGAAAGAAAATTATCCAAGCAGAAAAATAACCGATTTCGAACATCAGCTCGAGCCGGCGCCGCCGGCGGTGATCAAGCCGGCATTTAAGTTCGACGTTCCTCCTCCAGCCCCGAAACCCGCTCCGGCGAAAATTATTCCAAAACAGACGATCATCAAGCCCCAACCTGCGACAATCAAGCCGATTGAACAAGCCAAACCGAAAATGGCCGACATCAAGCAGACTGAAACGCATTTAGTCGGGCCGCTGGAAGAGCTCGGCGAAATGGATCTTGAAAATTTCCGCCGGCTCGGGAAAAATCCGAAAGAAATCATCGATGAAGTTTTGGAAAAAGTCGAACTATTGTCCGAGCAATCTTTCGCCAAAAGATTGCAAGGCGTAAAGGCGTGGAAAGGATCACCGATATTTCAAATGTATTTATCGATGAATATGGAGGGGATATTGCAGGGCAAATCGATCAGCGACGTTATTAAAGCGCGCCAAATTGAAAACAAGGAAACGTTGACTCTTGGGGAATATGAAACGATAAACGAGATTTCGCGAAAGATTTCAAGTTGACCAAAGTTTTTTTAACTGCAAAAATTAAAATATTTCCAAAGTAAGTAATTTTATTTGCGAGCACTTTTCAAAAATCAATTTATATTGCAAGAGAAAGCGAAGCAATCTTGAATAATTTTCAAGACTGCTTCGTCGTTGAAGCTCCTCGCAGATAAAATGAAACTTTTATCGCTTCGCTTTTAACTTGTGGCGCTATGCAGCAATTCCTTGTCCCGCAATTCATCGACGTCGAAGACAAAATAATCGGTCCGGTCACGACCAGGCAGTTTGTGATTATGCTGGCGGCGATTCTACTCACTTTTATGTGGTACGAATTGCTGGCGTTCATTTATTTCGTGTTCGCTTGCGCGGTTACGCTGGCGATCGCGTCGGTTCTCGCGTTCGCGAAAATCAACGGCCGGCCGATTCATTTTTTTCTTCTCAATTTCATCCAAACGTCGAAGCGGCCGAACCTGCGCGTCTGGAACAAGGCGGCGTTCGTGCGCGACGTGCAGATCGTAAAATCGGAACTTAAAGAAGTTAAAACTCAAGCGATTAAAAGAGAGCCGGTTTCCGGCTCGCGCCTGGCGGATTTGACGCTGGTGATAAACACCGGCGGCGTTTTCCGCGGCGAATCAGACGACGTCGAGGATCTGCCTATTTAAAAGAAATATCACATATGCCAACGCAAAAATCAAAACCGGCGAATGTTTCGCAGTCAACGCAGATTTTCCTTGACATCGCGGAGATTAAAAACGACGCGGTCATAATGAAAGACGGCACCTTGCGGGCAGTTCTGCTCGTGTCCAGCGTGAATTTCGCTTTAAAATCCGACGACGAGCAGAACGCGCTCGTGTCCGCTTACGTCACGTTCCTGAATTATCTGGATTTCCCGATTCAAATCGTCATTCAGTCTCGCAAATTAAACATCGACAATTATTTGAAGCGGCTGGAATCGTCAGAGCGGGAATTGACAAACGAGCTTTTAAAGCGGCAAATCGTCAATTACAAAGAATACATCAAAGAACTGGTCGAGCTGGGAGACATCATGACCAAGCGGTTTTTCATTGCCGTGCCGTACAGCCCGTTCGAAGACAAGAAGCGCGGATTCCTCTCCAAACTGTCCGCCGTTTTCACGCCCGCGAAAATAATTCAATTGAAACAGGAAAAATTCGACAAATACCTTTACGAATTAAACCAGCGGGTCGAGCACGTGAACATGAATATCTCCGGATTGGGACTGACCGTGGTGCGTTTGGACACGCAGAGCCTGATCGAATTGTATTACGGCATTTACAATCCGAAAGTGTCGGAAAGCGAAAAGCTGGCGGACATGGAGAAGCTGAATGTTGAAGCATAAAAAGCAATGGGATAAATGGGATAAACGCGATTTGCCGGACCAAATTTTCAAGACAATCGCGTTTATCCCATTTATCCCGTTCTTACTAATCTTTCATTTCTTTTTAATCGAATAAATCATCTTATGCCATTCAAACCAGAAGACGTAAAAAAACAGCCGATAACATCGGTCAAACCGAAAGCGCCGCAAAAATCGGAAGCGGAAAAATTGAAATTGGAAGAGCAAAGCACGATGAAAGAAGCGGAAGTTTTGGAACAGGAAAAAATTTATCATCGCGGCATCACTTCCGTCCTCGACATTATCGCGCCGGAAGCGTTCGAAGTGCAGCCGGACTGCGTGCGCATCGGCGACCGGTTTGCCCGGACGCTGTTCGTCCTGGCGTATCCGCGCTACATCGGCGTGGGCTGGTTCGCGCCGGTCATCAATTACAACGCCACGCTCGACGTCAGCATGTTTTTCTATCCGCTCGATTCGGCGATCGTTTTAAAGCAGCTGCGGAACAAAGTCGGCGTGCTCGAGGCCCAGCTCATGGCGGACGCGGACAAAGGCGCGCCGCGCGATCCGCTGCGCGAAACCGCTTTGCGCGATATCGAGAAATTGCGCGACGATTTGACGCAGGGTATTGAAAAATTCTTCCAATTCGCCCTGTACATCACCTTATATTCCGAAGACAAAAAAGCGCTCGACCTTTTGACCGAAGACATCGAGGCGGTGCTCGGCACGCGGCTCATTTATTCGAAGCGCGTGTTTTACCAGGCGGAGCAGGGTTTCAATTCCACCATTCCGATCTGCAACGACGAGCTCATGATCACCGCGAACCTGAATTCGTCGCCGATCGCGGCGTCTTTCCCGTTCATTTCGTCTGAATTGACGTCGGAAGAAGGAATTTTGTTCGGCATTAACAGACATAATAACAGTTTGATCTTGTTCGACCGATTTTCCCTGCAAAACGCGAACGCCTGCGTCTTCGCCACGTCCGGCGCGGGCAAAAGTTATACCATTAAACTCGAAGTCTTGCGCACGCTCATGCTCGGCACGGACGTCATTATCATCGATCCGGAGCGCGAATACAAAAATCTGTGCGACGCGGTGGGCGGCACTTACGTCAACATATCGCTGAATTCGGAAAGCAAGATCAATCCGTTCGATCTGCCGCGCAAAGTGGGCGACATGGACGCGGCCGACATCATCAGGAGCGCGGTCATCACTTTAAAGGGTTTATTGCGCATCATGATCGGCGATCTGTCGTTTCAGGACGATTCGATCATGGACCGGGCGCTTATTGAAACTTATGCCAAAAAGGACATTACGTCCGATTCTGATTTATCCAGAGTCGAACCGCCGATAATGCAGGATTTGTACGATGTTTTGAACGGCATGGAAGGCGGCGCCGATCTGGCGCTGCGTCTGAAAAAATTCACTTCCGGAACGTTTGCCGGTCTGTTCAATTCGCCGACCAATGTGGATATGGGCAATCAGCTGGTGGTGTACAGCGTGCGCGATTTGGAGGACGAGCTGCGGCCGATGGCGATTTACAATATCATCAACTACATTTGGAATGTCGTTCGTTCGGAAATCAAAAAGAGAATCCTGGTGATCGACGAAGGCTGGTGGCTGATGCAACACGAGGATTCGGCGAAATTCATCCACGCCCTGGTCAAACGCTGCCGCAAATATTATCTCGGCGTCACCACGATCACGCAAGACGTGAATGATTTTCTCTTGTCGCAATACGGCCAAGCGATCGTTACTAACTCCGCGCTGAAGATTTTGCTGCGCCAATCGACGGCCTCGATTGATCTCGTTCAAAAAATTTTTCAATTGACCGAAGGCGAAAAATATCTGCTTTTGGAATGCAACGTGGGCGAAGGCATCTTCTTCGCCGGCAACCGGCACGCGGCCATCCGCGTCGTGGCGTCGGGCTTGGAAGATCAACTGATAACGTCCGATCCGCGCCAGCTTCTGGAGCTTGAAAAGCAGAGGAAGAAGGAGGAAGCGGAATAAAAAAACAAAAAATCAAGAAATCAAAAAAATAAAAAATCAATTACTATGTCCAAAAAAACAAAGATAATTATTCTTGTCATTGTCGGCATCGTTATAATCGCCGGAATAATCAGCTATTTCGCTTATCCGAATTTATTTCAAAAAGGAAAAGTCTCGGAAACCGCGCCGGTGAAAACCGTTCCGGCTGATTCGGGAAAGCCGCTGACCGCGCCATTGCCCCGGCCGACCGAAGCGGAAAAGACCGCGGCCGAGGCGCAGGCGATGGTCAACGCGTTTGTCGAACGCTTCGGCACTTATACGAATGAAAGCGGCTATGCCGGCCTAATTGATTTGAAATCGCTGATGACCGCTTCGATGGCCGATTGGCTGGCCAAAAGCTACATTCCGAAATTGGCAAAAGACCATAGTCCGGCCGGTTTTTTCTACGGCATCACGGCCAAAGCCGCGGCGGCCAGGATTCTCGATCAAAAAGCGACAACCATGAAAGTGCAGGTGGCGACGATGCGCGCGGAAACTATTGGAACAACAGAAGCGCAGCAGTTTTTGCAGGATATATTGCTTGATCTGGTAAAAACGAACGGCCGCTGGCTGGTGGACGGGGCGTATTGGCAACCGAGGAAATAAACGCGAAACTACGCAAAACTTAAAACGCCAAATAACGCGAAACAATTAAGGTAACTGTCTTTGCGAGCGGAGCGAAGCAAACTTGGAAAATTTTCAGGGCTGTTTCGTTATTTGTTTTCTCGCATCGGCAGCTCTTTTTAAAAGACGATGATCAACTTGAAAGCACTCTGGCAAAATATTCTCGACTATGTTTTTCCGAAAGAATGCTTCGCCTGCAAAAAAGAAGGCGAATATTTATGCTCGGAATGTTTTAGCCGATTGGAATTAATCGACAAGTTCACTTGTTTCATCTGCAACGGTCCGGAAACGGAAAAAGGAGTTTGCGAAAAATGCGCAACGGAAACCGGTATCGACCGCATCATCATCGCCGCCAAATACCGAAATAATGTCGCCGGCCAAATCGTTGAAAGCTTTAAATACGATTTTGTCCAAGATCTGGCGAGCATTCTTGTTAAAATTTTGGAAAAGCAGATCAACAGGCGCGGGCTGGCGAGTTTCATGCATCAGCAAATTCTTTTGCCTGTTCCTTTGCACAAAAAAAGGCTGGCGGAGCGCGGATTCAATCAAGCCGAAGAATTGGCAAAGGGGATCGGGGCGCTTTACGATTGTTTGATTGAAAACGAATTGCTGAACCGCGTTAAAAACACCGGCCAGCAGGCCAAGTTGTCAAGAAGCGAAAGATTTAGTAATATTGAAAATGCCTTTCAAGGAAATTTGAAAACAGCGGTTCCGGAACGCGTTGTTCTGGTCGACGACGTGCTGACAAGCGGCGCGACGTTCATCCAAGCGGCCAAGGCGCTGCGGCAAGCGGGCGTAAAAGAGATTGCTTGTTTAGCGGTTTGCCATGGTTAAAGTTTTTTAAGTAAAGTATGGAACAATAATTATTGTTCCATACATACACCATATGAAAGTAATCCTAACTGGCGGCGGCACGATGGGCGCGGTGAATCCGCTTTTGGCGATTAAGGAAAAGCTGGCTGAACAACAAATTTGTTCGGACTTTCTTTGGATCGGCACGAAAGACGGCATTGAAAAAGAGCTTATCGCCAAAGAAAATGTTCCTTATCAAGCGATTTCATCGGCCAAGCTGCGGCGTTATTTCAGCTGGCGGAATTTGGCCGCCCCGTTTGTTTTGATCGTCGCGTTTTTTCAAGCGATATTCATCATCAAAAAATACCACCCGGATTTTATTTTATCCGCCGGCGGATTCGTGAGCGTACCGGTGATCTGGGCGGGAGCGTTGCTCAATAAAAAATCGATCATCCACCAGCAAGACCTTTGTCCGGGATTGGCGAATAAGCTGATGGCGCCGTTCGCTTACAAAATAACCGTCGCGTTCGAATCGTCTTTGCAGAATTTTCCGAACAAAAAAACCGTATTCACCGGCAATCCGGTCAGAACCGAATTGTTCAGCGGTTCGAAAGATGGTGCGATCAAACGGTTCAATCTTGAAAATAATCTGCCTACGGTTTTAATCCTGGGCGGCAGCTTGGGCGCGGAAAAGATCAACGAATTGGCGACGGGCGCGATCGTCGAACTTATTAAAGTGTGTCAGATAATCCACGTTACTGGCAAAGGCAACGTGATTGAATGGGTTGATAGAGAAAAATTTAAAAATTTTAGCAGATACCAGGCTTATGAATATCTGAGCGAAGAATTGTTCGACGCATATGCCGCGGCGGACTTGGTGGTAAGTCGCGCCGGTCTTTCAACTCTGACCGAGCTGTCGGTTTTGGCCAAGCCAACGGTTTTAATCCCGATTCCGGACAATCAACAGGAAGAAAACGCGAAATATTTCGCCGGACGGAATGCGGCCGTTATTCTCGATCAAAGCAGCGCGACCGCGCTGGAATTCGCCCATCTGATCTTGGATTTGCTCTCGAACAAAGCGAGCCTTGAGCGGCTGTCCCAAAACATAAAGGAAATCATGTTGGCAAACGCGGCGGAAAATTTCGTCCGATTGATCGTCGAACCCAGCGGCAATATTGACAAATAATAATGATTCAATAATATCCGTCCAGAAAGGAGGTGCGCAAATGAAAAAGAAAGGCCGAGCGGATTTTTTCCGGCAAGTGCAGATCGCGGAAGACCGAATCGCAAAATATGCAAAAATGGAAACACCGAAGGCGCGTTCGCTGCTCGAATTTTACCGGAAAGCGAAGGCGATGCTGTTATTGCAAGCTTCAGAAGAACAAATCACGGCAATGTACATGTACGATCAGGATGACTTTTAGCGCGAATCAGGCCGTTTGCATCGGCGGCCGGCAAAAGCTTATTCATTCACCTTGGATAAGCTTTTTTATTTGAACAGGGAAGGGCGATATGCTATAATGGAAGCAACGTTTTACTTATTTTCAATATGGAAAAAATAAAAAATTTTGAGTTGCGCGACAAGGAAAAAATCCTCAAAATCGTGCGTCATCACCCGATCATCATCATTCCGCATCTGGTCGTGTGCTTTTTCATTTTGCTGCTGAATTTTTTCCTGATGTATTATCTTTTTTTGCAGGGCTGGTGGGGAGCGGCGCTGTTTTTCGCCGTGATTTTTTTCGCCGCCGTCTATATTCTGCGCATGTTTTTCCTCTACCGCAAAAACCGCTTCGTCATCACCAATCAGCGGGTGGCGGATTTCGAGCAGTCGGGTTTTTTTGAAAAGAATGTCACTGAATATCATTATTCCAAAATAAAAAGCGCGGAAGCGCTGGTCAAAGGGATCTGGCCGACGCTTTTCCATTACGGCAATTTGAAGCTGGCGATCGAAAAGAGCATCGCGCCGTTCGAACTGTACAAAGTGGCGAATCCGGTTAAATTGCAGAATATCATCAATGATCTGCTTTTCCAGGTCAAAAGCGTTGCCCCGGGCCGAGCCGATTCCGTCGCCCTGGTCATGGCGGAGATCGATCTTCTGGATAAAAACCAGAAAGAGGAAGTCCTCCGCCGGATCGAGCAATCGCTCATTGACGAAGAGGAAAGCGCGGCAAAAAATTGAGCGCCGGCGGTTGGCCGCCCTGGCGATTCCATGATATAATCCATTATGCAAAGGCGCGGATACAGGAAAATGCTGGAGAAGCTGGCGCTGGCCGCGTCGGCCGCGGTTATAATCCTTCTGGCCGCCGGCATCGCCAGAGAATATTCGGCGCGGCGGGCATTGGACAGGCAAATCGCCGAGCTGACCGAAGAGCTTAGTCAATTGAACAAGCGCAACACCGGATTTCTGCGTTCAATTCAGGCTTTTCAAAGCGGTTTTTTTATCGAAGATCAGGCGCGGATGAAATTGAATCTGGTGAAGCCGGGCGAAAAAGTCGCCGTGATCCCGTCGGCGCCGCTGAAAAATGAAGCGCCGGGCGCAGCCGGCGCGGTTGAAAGCGCTGATTCCCCGTCGTCAGCCTGGCGGAACGCCGGATTCTGGTGGCAATATTTCTTCGGCAGCCGGATGGAGAATCCAACGAAAAAATCCTGAAATCTTTTTACTAACATAAATTTTTTCTATGGAAAATGAACAATCGACAAGCGGATTCAAGGCAAAATCAAGAGACTTTTTCCGCAAAATCAAAAGCGTGGCGGAAAAAATCGGCCGATATTTCAAATCGGAAAAATTCAAAAAAATTTTCAATAGAAAATCCGCGCTCATCCTTGTCTGCCTTTTGGTTATTCTCGTTTGCTTTTTTGGCATCATTGGGCTGGGCGCATATCGATTAAGCTGGGACAATCGTTTTGTGAACGGCGTTTTGCGAATCGCGCCGTATCCGGCGGCGATCGTCAGCGGGCATATTGTCACGCTGGACGATTGGCGCGAAGAAACAAAAGGCGTGCTGGTTTTGAGCAAGGCGAAATTTTCCAACGTTTCCGACCTGGCCATCCAGCAGGACGTGCTGGAAAAGCTGATCAACGATGTTTTCCTGCGAAAACTCGGCCAACAGTTCAAAGTCAAAGTGGCGCAAACGGACATCGACAAGCGGGTGGATGAAATCATCGTCCAACTCGGTTCGCGCGAGACGCTGATCAGCAACATCAAACAGCTTTTCGGCTGGGAATTGAAGGATTTTGAAAAGCGCGTTTTGGCCACCGACATCCTGCGGGCGAAAATCAACGAGGCGATCGCGGTTAATCCGGCGGTTTTGGCTGATGCGGAAAAGGAAGCGAATGATGTTTTGAATCAATTGCAATCCGGCAAAAAGACGTTTGAAGAATTGGCCAGGGAGCACAGCGCCGATGCGTCGAACGCGGCGAACGGCGGGGAGCTGGGCTGGTTTGCCCGCGGCGCGATGGTCAAGGAATTCGAAGACGCGGCGTTCGCCCTGAAAGTCGGGGAAACGAGCGGACTCGTGAAAACGAAATACGGCTACCATATTATTTTGCTTGAAGACAAAAAGGCGGCGGACAAGAAAACCAGCGCGGCCGAACAAGTCAAAGTCAAGCACATTTTGATCGCGCCGATGAGCGCGGATCAGTATTTGGCGCAGATGAAAGCGGCGGCGCATATTTATAAATTTGTGGCGAAGTAAATTAAATTCTAAACTCTAAATACAATGCAGTGTAGTCAGTTTGGCAACTGACAAACTGCACTGCACTGCTAAATTCTAAATAAATTTAAAATACAAAATTTAAAATTTAAAATAAAAAAGAGCAGCTGTTTTATCTGCCTTTCGGATCAACCAATCAACCATTAAACCTTTATCTCAGTAATTAATATTTATGGACGCGGGCGAATATTATTCGCCCCTACCATCCATTGAAAATGGAGCCACCTCCCGGATTCGGACCGGGGACCTTCACTTTACGAAAGTGCTGCTCTACCGGCTGAGCTAAGGTGGCGCGTTAGACGCTGTTGCTGCCAGTCGTTCAATATCATAAATCATTTTTGAAAAAATAGCAATATTATTCCGCATTGCCCGTTGCATATCATTCATTATTTTTAACTTATGATCAAATTCCGCCAGGTAACCAAATATTATCCGCCCGACACCTATGCCGTGAAGGGGATCAATTTGCACATAAAGCCGGGCGAGTTTTTGTCGATCATCGGCCCGAGCGGCAGCGGCAAGACCACGCTCATCAAGCTTCTGACCGCCGAGGAGCCGATTTCCGACGGCCATATCATCGTTGGCGGCTGGAACATTTCCAATATCCGGCGGCACGAGAAGCCGGTTTTGCGGCGCCAGATCGGCGTCATTTTTCAGGATTACAAATTACTGCCGCAGAAAACGGCGTTTGAAAATATCGCGTTCGCCCTTGAAGTGTGCGGCTCGGTTGATAAAAAAATCGAAAAAATCGTGCCGCAGATCCTGCGCGTAGTGAATTTGCTCGACAAGGCGGACAAATATCCGTGCCAATTGTCCGGCGGCGAGGCGCAGCGCGTGGCCATCGCCCGCGCCCTTATCCACCGGCCGAAGATCCTGGTGGCCGACGAGCCGACCGGCAATCTGGATCTGGCCAATACGCGCGAGATCATCAGCTTGCTGGAAAAGATCAACGAGCTCGGCACGACCGTTTTGCTCGTCACGCACGACCGCGAAGTGGTCAACATGCTGAAGAAAAGGGTGGTGGCGCTCGACCGCGGGGAAATCGTCAGCGATCAGGCGGTGGGGAGGTATGTGATCTAAGTTCAAAGCTCAAAGCACAAAATCAAAAATAAATTTAAAATTAAAAATTTAAATATCAAACTAAAATCAAGATACGCAATAATGTGAACAGTTCGTAGAAAGTAGCAAGCAGTTTTCTTGGAAAATTGTCTCAAAACACTACTAACTACCACCTACTTACTACACCCTAACTTATGAATTACTCCTTCATGCGCGCGCTGAAGTTCGCGTTCCAGGATTTCCGGCGTAACATCTGGCTTTCCGTGGTCACGATCACGGTTTTGATTCTGGCGCTTTTGTCGGTTAACATCCTAATTTCCTTTAACGCCATTTCCGAAAAAATAATTTCGTCGGTGCAGGATAAAATCGACATCAGCGTGTTTTTCAAGCCGGAATCAAAGCCGGCGCAGGTCGTTGATTTCCAGAAAAAAATCAGGAATCTGCCGGAAGTCAAAGAGGCGATTTATGTTTCAAAGGACGAAGCGCTGCAAGAATTTGAAACCCGGCACGCGAACGACCAGGAAATATTAGACGCGCTCAAAGAATTGCAGGCCAATCCGCTGAACGACGCCTTGGTCATCAAGGCGAAAGACATTGACAGCTTCAATAAAGTTTTGACCTACCTGGGCCTGCCGGAAAACCAGAATATCATCAAGTTCCAGGACTTTACCGATCATCAGAAAATCATCAACCGCGTCAATGTCATCAGCGACAAGGTCAATCAGTTCAGCATCGGGCTGACCGCGGTTTTTTCGCTCATCGCCGTCCTGATCGTTTTCAACGCCATCAAAGTCACCATTTACACCCATCGCGAGGAAATAAACGTCATGCGCCTGGTCGGCGCCAGCAACTGGTTCATCCGCCTGCCGTTTCTGCTGGAAAGCGTTTTATACGGCTTATTCGCCATCATTTTAACTGGTGTTTTGCTGTACGTGATCTTCCGCGCGACCGGTTCCTATATCTCGTCATTCGCCGAAACTTACAATTTCAGCTTGATTTCGTATTACGGCGCGCATTTTGCGTCCATATTTTCCGCCGAGCTTTTGGCGGTGATTTTGCTCAGCATAATAAGCAGCGGCATCGCGGTCGGCAAGTATTTGAGGGTTTGACATAAACGCGAAAATACGCTAAACTTCCAAACGCGAATCAATGCTAAACGATCAATGTTATTTTAATTTTGCATTTTTCGCTTTAAATTTCCAGTATAGTTTAAATTTTATATTTTGCATTTTAAGTTTATTTTGAATTTTGCATTTTGGATTTTGTGCTTAATAATTGTCGGTTTTGCGGAGAGGTGGCCCAGAACCACTCGTTTCACTCGGGTTCCGGGCGCAGCCCCGCACCAGTTCTCGTAATCTCGAACAGTACAGGGTGGGCTGAGCAGTCCTCGCTATTCAGCGGGGTAAACTCTGGCGGCAGGTTGCTAAAATTAGTTCATTAAGAAATTTAAATTTTATTTTTTTGATTTTGAATTTATTTTGGATTTTGAGTTTTGCATTTTGAACTTTGATTGTCGGTTTTGCGGAGAGGTGGCCCAGAACCACTCGTTTCACTCGGGTTCCGGGCGCAGCTGAGCGGTCATCGTTGTGTAGAAAAATAAATCTGTTCGGCGCACCGTGCTGAAATTAGTTCGTTAAGAAATTTAAATTTTATTTTTTTAACTTTAAATTTATTTTGAATTTTGAGTTTTGCATTTTGAACTTTGATTGTCGGTTTTGCGGAGAGGTGGCTGAGCGGTCGAAAGCGGCAGGTTGCTAACCTGTTGTAGGGTGTTAAAACCTTACCCTGGGTTCAAATCCCAGCCTCTCCGCAGAGCCGGGAATTTTAAAATGAAAATATATTGGGGTAATCGCGACGGCTTGCCCTGAACCAGAGCGGAAGGGTGGCCCCGAACCAGTTCTCGCATAGCTCGAACGGTACGGGGCAGGCAGAGTGGTCGAGGGATTTTTCGGCTTGCCCTGAACCAGAGCGGAAGGGTGGCAGAGTGGTCGAACGCGACGGTCTTGAAAACCGTTGTTCCTGAAAAGGAACCGTGAGTTCGAATCTCACCCCTTCCGCCTTGGTTCAGGGTCTTGAAAACCGGAGTGGCAGAAATGTCACCAGAGGTTTCCCGAAGGGATCCCTTCGGGACGAATCCTCTCGCTTCCGCCAGAAATTTATGAAAAAGCTGAATGTCGGCGTGCTGTTCGGCGGCAGATCAAGCGAGCATGAAATCTCGTTGATCTCGGCCGCGAACGTGATATCCGCTCTGGATAAAAAAAAGTACAATATTTATCCGATCGGCATTAGCAAAGAAGGAAAGTTCTTTTATTTCAAAGGCAATGAATATATTTTAAATAGCGATAATCCCAAGAAAGTCAGATTGAACGATAACGGAACGCCGATATCTTTCATGTTCGGCGGTAAAAAAGGATTGTTTGGAATTACGAATCACGGTAAGTTAAAATTGGATGTTGTTTTTCCGGTTCTGCACGGCGCATTCGGCGAAGACGGCGCGATTCAAGGATTGTTTCGTCTTGCGGACGTCGCTTTTGTCGGAACGGGAGTTCTCGGCTCGGCGGTTTGCATGGATAAAGAAGTCGCGAAGAAATTATTGTGCGACGCCGGAATTAGAAACGCGGATTTTCTGGTTTTTAACAAATCAAACAAAGTTAAGCCCGATTTTCAGGTCATTTCCGGAAAATTAGGTTTGCCTTTCTATGTGAAACCGGCAAATTCAGGATCTTCGGTGGGCGTGCATAGAATAGAAAAGCGGAAAGAATTTTTGGGAAAAGTATCGGACGCGTTCAGATTTGACAATAAGATTATTTTTGAAAAGAATATATCGGGCAAGGAAATAGAATGTTCGGTGCTTGGCAATGAAAACGTTATTGCGTCTTTGCCCGGGAGAGTGATTCCGAAAGACGGATTTTATTCATATCAAGTAAAGTATCTTGAAAAAGACGCCGCGCAATTTGAAATTCCCGCCAAGTTGAACGAAAAAACGATAAAAATGATCCAGAATATCGCTGTTCAAGCGTATAAAACGTTGAATTGCGAAGGCTGCGCCAGAGTCGACGGGTTTTTAACAAAAAAAAATGAATTCATAGTCAATGAAATAAATACGATGCCGGGTTTTACGTCGATCAGCATGTATCCGAAATTATGGAATGTGAGCGGTTTATCGACAAGTAAATTGATTGATAAGTTGATAAAATTGGCCATTGAAAAATATAAGAAACAAAAATAGTTTAAAATAAAAAATATGAACCAATTCCTTAAAAATTTATTCGCCCCGGACATGCCTGACGACATCGGCGACAGCCACATCGAATGGCAATTCCCCGAGTTCGCCAAGGAGGAGCGCAGCCGCGCCTGGTACGTTGCCGCGGCCGTAATTCTCGGCTTGCTGCTCCTGTTCGCCGTCTATACGGCCAATTTCCTGTTCGCGATCATCCTGCTTCTCTCCGTATTTGTGATCGTCTATCAGTTCTTCCAAGCGCCGCGGAATGTTCCCGTTGTCATTGGCGAAGACGGCATCATCGTGGACAAGCGGTTTTATCCGTACAAGGAGTTGAAAAGCTTTTGGATTATTTACGAGCCGCCGCATTCGAAATATCTGTATCTTGATTTCAAAAGCCAGATAAAGAAAAGTTTGCCAGTGCCGCTTGAAGACGCGAATCCGCTGACCGTAAGAGAGGCGCTTTTGAATTATATGATAGAAAATTTGGAAGAGGAAGACGAGCATCTGGGTGAGACGCTGTCGAGAGTGTTGAAAATCAGATAAGAATAGTTGTCTGGTTGACTGGTGAACTAGTTTACTGGTTTACGGGACAATTTGATTTATTGTTTTTTATTTTATTGATTTTTTTTCATGCGCCCGTAGTTCAACGGATAGAATGCAAGCTTGCGGAGCTTGTGACACAGGTTCGATTCCTGTCGGGCGCATTTTCTCGCAGAGAAAAGAAATTTAAGATACAAAGTTAATTTGACATTTAAATTTTGAATTTTATTTTTATTTTGGATTTTGAACTTTGTGCTTTGAATTTTTATAAAGCCCCTATAGTTCAGCGGATAGAACACAAGATTCCGGATCTTGCGACGCAGGTTCGATTCCTGCTGGGGGCACCAGGAACTATTCGCTTTGCTCGAGTTCCTGGCAAGCCCTTGTCTCGCAGGAGCGAGAAAATTCAAAATTTAAAGCACAAAACTCAAATTAAATTCAAAATCTAAAATTCAAAATCATCAGGATTTATATAATATAAAAAAACACTAAAAATGGCGTTTTTTTATTTGGCATTGACAATGATGAAATTATGTGATAAATTTTTACATCATGCTCGCACCCGCGCGCAGGGGTGAAGTCGAACACCTGCAAATTCAGAAATCAAATGTTTTAAACAGCACTAGGGCTGTTTTTTTGTTTTTCGCGATATAGCAAAAGCAGTTCGTTCGGTGTATAAGATTTTAAGCATTTCATAAATCT
>JAZDPK010000046.1:0-2265 GCA_043797615.1 Parcubacteria group bacterium | reverse complement strand
CCTGCCTATGCCGGCCGTGCTCCGCCATAGCGGCTACGCGACGGCGAGCAGGCAGGTGCCGCGAATGTCTTTTTGTTGCTTATTGACTTGAGAACTTGTCTCTTGTTTCTTGTCGCTTGTTTTTACTTTTCTAAATAAATTTTTAGCGTTTCCTGCGCGCACTTGTGCCAGCTGAACCGTTTCGCGTTATCCAAGCCTTTTTTAATGAGTGAATTTTTTAATTCTGAATCGTTTAATATTTTATAAATTTGTTCGACCATTTCTTCGCTGTTATTCGGATCGAAGAACAGGGCGGAGTTGTTCAGCACTTCCGGCAGGGAAGAGGTGTTCGACGAAGCGACCGCACAGCCGCATTTTTGCGCTTCAATCGCGGTCAAGCCGAAGCCTTCGATGAACGACGGAATGACGAACAGGTCGGCCGCGTTGTACAATGACGGCAAATCGTTGTAATCGATATAGCCGGGCGTGATTATATCGTTTTTGAACGGCGAATCGTTGATTTCTTGCCGAACGCCGGTGTAATGCAGATCTTCGCGCCCGCCAATGACGAGCTGGTGCGGAATTCCGTATTTTTTCTTCGCGATATTGAACGCTTTCACCAGCCCCTCGATGTTTTTGTGGCTGCGCCAAACGCTAACGAAAAACACAAACGGCTTGTCGATGCCGTATTTAATTTTCGTTTCATTTATTATACCACGATTTTCAATAATTCCGAAACGTTCATCCACACCGTTGTAGATAACTCTTATCTTTTCCGGCTTGATGTTGAAATGCTCGACGATTCCGGCTTTCGTGCTCTCGGAAACCGCGATAATTTGTCGCGCTTTATGCAGCGTTGAAGAAAAAACAGTTTTATATCCGATGCGGCGGACGGTCGAACTCATGCGGTGGCCGGGAAAAAAAAGCGGCGTGATGTCGTGGATGGTGCAGACGGATTTTCGATTGAATATAATCGGCGAGTTAAAGTGCGGATAGTGAATCAGATCGAATTTTTGTTTGCCGAATTGAAAAGGCAGTTTGAATTGTTCGGCATAGCTGTACCAGCGGCTGGCAACCAGCACTTTTTTCACGCGTTCGTTGGGTTCGATAAACTTTGAAAATTCGGGCTCACGCAAAAAAACGACAAATTCGTTTTCTTTGTCTATTTTGAAAATATTATCCGTTAATTTTTGAATGTAAGTGCCGATGCCGGTGCATTGTTCCGGACCGTACATGCGGGCATCAATTGCAATCCTCATATTGATAAATGCAAAGTGCAAAAAGCAAAATGCAAAAAAATGTAAAATTTAAATTATAAACATCAAAGAATCAGTTGAATCCGTGTATTTATCCGTTTAATCCGTTTCTTTTATTTTATCAGAAAATGCGTAAAAAAGGAAATTAAAAACGCCCTCATCTGATTCGACGGGAGCGTTTGTTGTAAGCATAAGGGCGATACTACTTTTTGTCTTTTTCCGCGAGTTTTGCGAGGGCGGTTTCCAAGCGAATGGAATAAATCAGCCCTTCGAGCTGCACGTCGACCGGATCGGGGTGGCCGAGAACTTGGCTGCGTCCCACGATGGTCGGCATAACTTCGGTTCTATCCAGGAGAGCGCCAACCAGCTGGTAGATTTGTTCGGCATACTCTCGCAACTCTGGATTTTCCGACAGCATTGAGCGAATGCATCTGATCAGATAATTTTCTCGTTCCCATCTGACGAATAATTGCAGCGCTCGCAGCACATAATAATATTTTTCTTCATGCAAGTCGCCAAGGCGCACAAGCAAGTGTTCGGCGATTTTCGCGATGTATTGCATCTCATCGGCAGTGAGTGGCGGAATGTCTTTCGGCGTCGGACCGATGATGGTGAAATGCGCGGAATTGAAATTGGCAATGATAAAAGCGCAGTTTTTCGGATTGTTGATGTGTTTTGGCAGTTTGTGGTCAGCGACGAATACCAGACAAGGAACATATCTTTCGTTGATTTCCTGCAGCGAGATCGGCTGGACCGGCGGCAAGTGGATAAGCGACGGCCGTCGTCCTTTTTTCGACTTCCAGATTTCCAATTGATCAGTTTGAAGAATGAGCATCCACGCCGGATGTTCCGGCAATACGATTGTTTCCGGTTTCATTGTGTAAACCTCTTTCCGCCTTTAGCGCGATTCGCGCCCTTGGCTGTGTTTGGCGGTATTGATTGCATCAATACCTTGCCTTTGTTAAGGAACCGCAAGCATGAGATCTGGCCGTGTTCCGTTTTGCGGAACGGTGCGCTTATCTCCGCTTGC
>JAZDPK010000043.1:0-2548 GCA_043797615.1 Parcubacteria group bacterium | reverse complement strand
ACTGCCTGGAATCTTCCTGCATCATAGCCCCAATTGAGCCCAATCAATCTATTGTCCGGCTGACTCACTACTGTCCCAATGTTTGCAATTGAACGGCACATAAGAGTATGAAGATAAAAGAAATTTCAGTCAATTTCATCTTTTTCGATTTGAAATCGGGAAGCCGTCACAGCCATACTTTCGCGCAGAAGCGAAAGGAGGCGGCAGATGAATTCCGGCCAGACGATATTTTCCCAATTGATGGAGCACCTCCCATCTCACGAATTTCACAAGTGCGTCGAGCGCTATCGCGGACAATACAAGGTTCAAAGCTTTTCCTGCTGGGATCAGTTTCTGTGCCTGGCGTTTGCGCAACTGACCTATCGCGAAAGCTTGCGCGACATCGAAGCCTGCCTGCGCGCGGCCGGAACAAAACTTTACCATCTGGGCATCCGCGGCCAAGTCTCCCGCAACACCCTGGCCAATGCCAACACGGTGCGGGATTGGCGCATCTATGCGGACTTCGCGCAAGTGCTCATTTCCCAGGCCCGAAAACTTTATGCGGACGAGGACTTCGGTCTGGAATTAAAACAGACGGTCTATGCCCTCGATTCCACGACCATCGATTTGTGCCTGGCGCTCTTTCCGTGGGCCAAGTTCCGCAAACGGAAAGGCGCGGTGAAGCTGCATACACTGCTCGACCTGCACGGCTCAATCCCCACGGTAATCTGGATTACCACGGGCAAAGTGCACGATGTACATGTTCTCGACGAACTGCTGATCGAAGCCGGATCAATTTACGTGATGGATCGCGGCTATCTCGATTTCGCCCGGCTGCTAAAAATCCAACAAGGCCTGGCCTTTTTTGTTACACGCGCCAAAGTGAACTTACGCTTTCGGCGGCTTTATTCGGCGCCGGTGGACAAAGCAACGGGGCTTTTGTTCGATCAGACCATTGTCTTGCACGGCCATTACGCGAAAAAAGATTATCCCGACAAACTGCGGCGCATTGGATTTCTCGATGCCGAGAAAAACAAGCGCCTGGTTTTTCTGACCAACAACTTCGCCTTGCCCGCGCTGACCATTGCCCAACTTTACAAATGTCGCTGGCAGGTGGAACTCTTCTTCAAATGGATCAAGCAGCATTTGCGGATCAAAGCTTTTTACGGTACGTCCGACAATGCAGTGCGGACTCAAATCTGGATCGCCATCTCGGTTTATGTGCTGGTGGCCATCGTCAAGAAGCGGCTGCACCTGGATTTGAGCCTCTACTCAATTCTACAGATTTTGAGTGTCACGCTATTCGAGAGAATGCCGATTTTACAGGCCCTTCCGGCTTCTACCTGCACGGTTCTAGTGGCCGATGAATGCAACCAGTTGAATTTATTCAACTAATTGGAGTGAAACGTTGGGACAGTAGTGAAATGAATTGAAGAAAATTTAAAGTTTTCCTATTAACGTTATTGAAAATAAAAAGCATTTAAAAAAACTTTCTGAATTATTTAACATTAATTATGGAATGCGAAGTTTACACACAAAAAGAGACCTTGTGGAAGGCGAAACCCTAGTAATTTCTTTAAAGGGAACAGATAATGGAACCTTTGGATTTTTTGATTTATCTCCTGAATACAAAAATTATTCTTTTATAACTGTACCCAGTACGGGCTCTATTGGTTGTGTGTTTGTTCAGGAATATGAATGTTGTGTTGATGATAATTGTTTAGTTTTAATTCCTAAAATCGAACTTGATTTTAATATTTGCGAACTGTTTTTTGTTGCTTCTATTTTAATTAAAGAAAGTTGGCGATTCAAATATGGGCGACAAGTAACGCCAGACAGAATAGATAATTTTATTATTGATTTTAACTATTGTGATTATGATAAACTAAATACGATGTTTAAAAAATGTATTGAATTGTATAAAAATTTATTGATGGAGTAAAAATTGGCAAATAAAAAATAAATGGCGGGGTGAATAAAGTATGAAATCTAATTCCCCTCGCCTCAAACCCCTCACCCTCTCTGGCATCCCCGTAGCCGATGCGCTACGCGCTTTCATGCAAGTTGCGCCGGCCGATGTGGGGATGATGAATAGGGGCAAAGCGAGCGTAGCGAAGGGCGAGATAAGCGTTGAAAAGCGTAAGTGCGCCAAGATAAAGGATAAAAGCGATGTTGCTTTGCCAAGTGGATAATTCCGTTAAAGAATAAGAAAAGCGATACGGCCCGAACTGTCAAATGCCGGACCCGGCCGACGCGTTCCGGGGCCCATCTCGCGCCGATTGACAGGGTGGGGAAATCCTGGTGAGATCGCTGTGCAGAGCAAATTGCCTATGCCTATACACAACATCCCACCGCTCACCTCGCTGCGTTTTTTCCTGGCGGCCTGGGTGGTGATCTTCCATAGCCGCGGCTTGCTCCCGCAGCATCCTTGGTTCTGGCGGAATTTCACACATTTGGGCTACACGGCCTTTATCTTATTTTTTGTGCTGAGCGGTTTGTTACTGGCCCTCAATTACCTGGGCGCGGAAAGGGCCTTTGACACCCGCCGTTTTTTTCGGGCGCGCGCGGC
>JAZDPK010000022.1:0-11767 GCA_043797615.1 Parcubacteria group bacterium | reverse complement strand
CTACCGCTATAATTTCAAGAAAAATCAAGTGCAAAAAACCGGCGCGCTCGTAATCAGCACCGCCCCGTCCGGCGCCGAAGTCACGCTGAACAACGAACCGCTCGCCAGCGCCACGCCGATCAGGGAAAACAACATCCTGCCTGATGAATACCGAGTCGTCGTTTCCAAAGACGGCTATTATCCGTGGGAAAAAAAGCTCGCAATCAAGACGCAGGAAACGACTTTTGCCGAAGACATCGTGCTTTTCCGCAAAGGCGAGCCGCAAAAAGCAATAGATTACGAAATGGAATGGATCGACTTTTCGCCGGACCGGCAATACGCCGCATTCAGCGCGGCCGGATTCGGCCAAGGATTCCTCTATCTTTTCAATGCGGCGAGCCAGAAGACAAAGCTCCTGTACAGCGACAAAAAGCCGTTTTCAAATCCGAAAATCCTCTGGTCCGCAGACGGCATGAAGATTTTATTCCAAAACGGGAATAAGACGCTGGCCATCGCCACCCTCGGCTTGAAAAACATCGCGGACATTTCCGAAATCGCGAAAAAATATTCTTTAACCGATTTCCGCTTCGGCGAGGCTGATTCGAATCAGCTTTTTGCGATCGGCCTGGCGGCGCCGGCCGGCAAAGGCGCCGTCTATCGGATCGACCTGCCCGGGCCGGAGATCAGCAGAATATTTCTGCCGGAAAAGTATGAAACCGCGTTGGATTATTTCATCAATGGCAACACGCTTTTCATCATCAAGCAGATCAGGGACGGAAACGTCATTCTCGCCAAATACGACATGTCCAAAACCAACGGCTCGGCCGAATTCTACAAAACGCTGGCGCTGAACAACGCGTCGAGCGCTTTCGTCGGCGTCTACGGCAACAAGCTGGCGATCAGCGACGCCGCGAACAGCAATTTTTACCTCATCAATTTCGATCTGGATAAAATTCTTTTTAACAAATCGAACGTGGCCAGCGTCGATTTCCACCGCAAAAAAAACTATCTGCTGCTGCAGACGAATCAGGAATTGTCTTACTTGAATTTGTCCGATTCGGATTTGAACGAAAAAAACATCACCCGCTTCAGCCAGGGCGTGCTTTCGGCAAAGTGGCACAAGTCGCCGAACTATCTGGCCGCCTTGCAGAACAACGAATTGCGGATCATCGAACTCGACGACAGGGACGGGCATTTTGTCATCGCCTTTCCCGCGCAAAACATCACGGCCTTTTCCTTCGATGCGGATTCGAGCAATTTGTATTATTTGCAGGATAAACAGCTCTGGCAGCTAAAGATGGATTAATAAATGCAAAAATAAAAACGGCGAAAAGCCGTTTCTTGATTTATTGATTTTTTGTCCCGAAGGGATCCCTTTGGGATTTTATTGATTTATTGTTTTCTTGTTTTCTTGTTTTATTGTTTTCTTGTTTTTTTATTCCCTCGCTTCCCAATACGCCCCGGTCAGATAGCCGGCGAAGAAAACATTCATCCCGGCGCGGAACGCGAGCACCGCGGCGATCCCGATGACGCCGGAAAGCGCCGCCATCGCGGCCGAGCCGAAGCTGCCGGCGACGAACGACAGCAAGATGCCGATAAGCAGTACCGGAAGCATCGCGACGACCACGGCGACCGACATGGCCAAGGCCGCAACGATCCAGAGGCCGGCTTGGATGAGTTTGACAACGACGAAATTCCAGAAATTTTGTTTAAGCAATTTTATTCCGGAAATGATCGCGTTCCACGCGGTCTGATCGTCCAAAATCGCGTAGCAATAAGCGTAATGCTTGAACAGCGCGAGAAAAACGGAATAAGCGATCAGGCCGGCCAGGCAAATGGCGAACAGCGCGAACAGAATTTGGCTCGCGATGAATTTGACGTAAACAACGACCGGAATGAGCAAAATATAAAACGGAATGCCGAGAATGATCTCGAGCAGGAGCAGGCGCGGGATTTTCAAGACGCCGAATTCGGCCAAATCCCGCAAGCGGTATTGTTCGCCGTCTTTTATTTTTTTAACGCCGCAGATCAAGCCGGCCCGCGCCAGGATGCCGATGATCGATAAAATGATGAAAATAACGCCAAGCCAGAAAACCAGCATTGAAGCGTTGCCAACGTTCGACAGGAAATTTTTCAATCCGTCAACGCCGCTGTCATTGAAAACCTGGGTGAAAGCGTCCTGGATGTCGGTGGAACGGAAATCGAAAACCAAACTGCCGAGGCCGACGAACAGGCCGAGCCACCACAAGCTTAGATTCTTTTTAGTCCATTTCCAAGATTGCGCTAGCAGTTCGTTGAAATGAAATTTTTTCATATTTCTTTAAAAAATTTTTATTTAAATTAATTGTTAGCCTTTTCCCGCGGCCAGAATGATTCCTTTCATATCACATTTTACGTTGTCACCCTGAACTCGCTGAGTCCCGCACTGACAACTTGCATAGTGTGCGAGATTCAGGGTCGGACAACGATTATTTTATAATGATCGCATTGTCGGATCCTGAATCCCGCGCACCAGTTAAATTAACGGTGCGGGGCAAGCAAGTTCAGGATGACAATGCTAAATAAACTCATTTCGCCCCATTTTCCTTTCCCCAATATACCACAATTATTCTTTTTTTTCAATTAAAAAAGGGCCGTGCTTTGCACAGTCCTTTGGGCTTTTTGGCTTATTCCTCGCGGCTCATCAGATCAACGGGCTTCCAAGAGCACTTTGAAAGCCGTTGAACGACATGCTGATTTCGCAATCTTTTTCGCACTTTTTCCAGGCGCTCGACGGCAACATCCAAATTCTTGAGGATTTCTTTTTCCTGCTTGGCGGTGAATATCTGAATGCACGCGCCCTTGCCTTTTTCATTGTCGTCTTTGAGCGCTTCGCCGTTTAAAAAATCGTTCAGCGCTTCAACGATATAATCCTCTCCCCCTTCCAAGAAAAAACCGTCAAGAGATCGGGATCCGTCATCGACGTTAAATGTCTTTTGATCGCCGAACACTTCGCCGAAAATTTCCAAATTGCAATAATCAGGATTATAGCTGGTGCTATTTCTATGCTCGTTGAATTTCAATTCAACTTTATTGATAACTCCCACGCAATCTTCGAATCCTTCGCCGTTCACCACCCAGAAATTCAAAAGTCTTTTCCCTGGCAACCTTTTAATCAGCTTGAAAAGTTCATCGTGCGATTTTTCGCATTCAATCGCTTCTTCGCGTTCGTCGTAAACATCGCCGCAATGCTTGCATTTCCATTTCTTGCTTTCGGCAGGCATGAAAATTCTCCTTTCCGTGTTATCGGTTAATGCTCAATCATGCAAGGCTTCTGTTGTTCTTCGTCTTTGAGCAATGGACTTTGCAATACAAAGCTGATATCAGATTCGAGATGCATCAACGCCGTCCGCACTTGCGCCAATGCTTCAGAACCATCGAGAACGCCCAATGTGCTTTCCATATCAATGATTCCATTATTCAAGTGTTGACCAATGTAATTGCAAAGACCATCTTCGGTCGGAAAATTTCTACCAAACAAGACTGAGTTCAATACGCCGCGTCCTGTCAAATCAATGATTGGACTGACTTTGCACTCCATTGTCCACCCGCCGGAAAACTTGTTCCATTGCGCGGAAACGCTTTTCAATTCGCCGACCCGGCCGACGATGCCGCGATCATCCCAATCGGCGACTCGAACCAGCTTGATCCGCCGTATTTTTTCCAAAATCGCATTCAGCTCTGCGTGCGCTTTTTTCTCGTGATCTTCCGCCGCAACTTGATCGTTAATGAACTCCTTGTTGCAAATCTCGCATTTCTGAGTGATCGTGGTCAGCATTTTTCTTCTCCTTTTTTTGGCATACGCGCCGTTTTGAGTTGTTTTATATTTGTAAATGAACAAATTTTGTATTCAACAATCTTATCTCAAATCAATATTGATGTCAAGAAGGCAAAGAAGGCTCAAGAAGATAGTCCAGACAATGTATTCACGCATATCCTCTTTAGCCCTCTTTATCATCTTATTTTCTTAGCCTTTTCCCCGTCTCCACCAGCTTTCATTTTCCGCATACCACTGTATCGTCCGCCTTATTCCGTCTCCGAACGCCACCGCCGGCTTCCAGCCCAATTCCGATTGGATTTTATATGAACGAATGGCGTAGCGCCGATCATGGCCCAATCGGTCGGCAACGAACTCGATCATTTCCTCGCCCATTCCCAGGTTTTTGAGAATAAGAAGCGCGATCTCGAAATTCGATTTCTGGCAATTCGCGCCGATCAGATAAGTTTCGCCTATTTTCCCCTTATGAATCACCGCGTCAATGCCTGAACAATGGTCGTCAACGTGAATCCAATCGCGCACGTTCTTGCCGTCGCCGTAAAGCGGTGCGCGCTTCCCTTCCAGCAGATTGGTGATAAAAAGAGGAATTAATTTTTCCGTAAACTGATACGGTCCGTAATTGTTTGAACAATTTGATATCGTGATCGGCAAACCATAGGTATGATAATATGAACGAACCAAATGATCGGACGCTGCTTTGCTCGCCGAATACGGACTCCGCGGATCGTACGGGCTTTCTTCGTAAAACGTCTTATTCATGTCATCGAGAGGCAATGAACCGAACACTTCGTCGGTAGAAACGTGATGAAAGCGCTTGTTTCCCAGCTTTCTCGCCGCTTCGAGCAAAACATGCGTGCCAAAACTGTTCGTGCGCGTAAAAACGAACGGATCAACGATGGAGCGGTCCACATGCGTTTCCGCCGCGAAATGAACGATGATATCGGCGTCTTTTACAATATATTCGACAAGCTCGGCATTGGCAATGTCGCCTTTAATGAATTTGTAATTCGGCAGCTGTTCAACGTCTTTCAAATTTTCCAAATTGCCGGCGTACGTTAGTTTATCCAAATTAATGATCTCGTAATCAAGATATTTATTCAAAATGTAGCGGATAAAATTCGAACCGATGAACCCGGCGCCGCCGGTGATCAGCATTTTCATATAGTTTAACGTTAATTATTATCGATAAAAGCTTACCGTAATATATAAAAAAATACAAATAAAAAAATCCAGCGTAAACGGATTTAATTTGAGCATTTTCCACCTGACTTTCTCGTCCGCCGAAATTTTCTTGACCACCGAAGCTTTATGCGTAGGTGGTAACGAAGGCGGAAGTCAGCTATCGTATTTCAATAATAATTTTTCGTCTAAATTCAGGTGAAAATTTAAAATAAATTTAAACTATCTTCGCTCGTATTTTCTCGCCGACATTCTTCATCTCCTCCGCCGACGCGTATGGCTTGCCCGGGAACAAAAGGTGGCCATCCCCCTCTTTCCTCGGTATGATGTGGAAATGCAGATGCGCTACGAGCTGTCCGGCAAGAGCGCCGTTGTTTACGCCGAGATTGAACGCCTGATAATCAAACGCGGACATAACCGCTTTGGCGATTTTCGGAATAGCGGCGATTGTTTTTTTCAACGTTTCCGGATCAACGTCGAGCAGATTGGCGCAATGCTTTTTCGGAACAACGAGCGCATGGCCGAGATTCACCGGTTTAATGTCAAGAAACGCGAAAACGTCTTCGTCTTCATAAACTTTTTCCGACGGGATTTCACCGGCGATGATTTTGCAGAATAAACAGTCTGTCATAGACAATAAATTGATGCGAATAATAATTAATGCAAATGCCGCGAATTAAAACTATCTTATGTCGCTTTCAAATTCCTACCCTTCCCTTTTTTCCTTTAATCAATATACTTAAGGCGGCGAACAACAGGCTTAAATAGAAAAATCCCTGCGCTAGAAGCAGAAAAAACTGAAAATCAATAACATAGCCGATGATCAGGCAGATCGCGCCCAGGCAATGCAGATTCATCTTAATCTTGCCCCAGACATTGGCTTTTATCTCAACGTCTTTTTCCTGCATTTTGTAAAAAGCGCCGCCCAGAATAAATGCCGCCTCGAACGCCAAAAGCAAAATGGTCAAACTCAAATTTACCTCGAGCAGCAAGACCGCGACCACCGAGCCGATCAGCACCTTGTCCGCGATCGGATCCCAGATCTTGCCCCAGTCGGTTATTTCATTCCGCAGCCTGGCCATCGAGCCGTCCAGCATGTCGGTGAACGCCAGTACGACAAAAACAACAATGCTCGTCAGATAATCGCCGAACAAAAGCAAAACGATAAGGAACGGCGAGCAGATCAGCCGGAAAAAAGTGACTTGATTCGGCTTCAGCCGCTTCGGCAAGATGCGCACGAGCGGCCTCAGCAGCCGGTCGTAAGGCGAATGCGGAAGTTGATGATCGATTTGCTCAAACATAAACAAAATCATTAATCAAGATATAAAGGGGATAAAGGGGGCTAAAGGAGATAAGCGTGACAAAATTTATCATTCGTATTTTTTCTCAATAATCTCCTTTAGCCTCCTTCTCCCTCCTTTTCCCTTTTTCCTATTTCGCGTCAATGTTAATTCCGCCGGTAAAACCCAGATCATACGCGAAAAACTCGCCGAGCAAAACGCCGGTCAAATTGAAGACGCGGACATGCGGGCTGCCGGTTTTTCCCGCTCCGACAACGATGTCCGGAGCACCGTCGCGGTTCCAGTCAAGAGACGCGACGGAAACGCCGCCGACAAACGACTGGCTGTATGCCATAAAATCGGTCAGCAATTTGCCCTGGTAATTATAAACTTTAACCCGCGGCGCGCCGCTGCCGCCCGCCCCGAAAATCAGATCGGCTTTGCCGTCCTTGTCCATATCCGCGGCGCCGAGATTCACGCCGCCGGAAAAATTGACGTTGAACGGAACAAAACTCTTTTTTAACGCGCCCAAATTGCTGAAAATTTTAACGCGCGGCATCATTCCGGTTCGCGGCGCCACCGCGATTTCCGCTTTGCCGTCGCCGTCAAAATCCGCGGCTTTAATATTCAATCCTTTGGTAAAGCTCGAACTGAAAGCCGTAAACTGCTTTTCCAGCTTGCCGTTCAAATCAAAGATCTTTACAACCGGAGCCATGCCCGACTGAGGCGCGACGATTATTTCGATCAGGCCGTCGGCGTCAACGTCGCCGGCCGACACGTTTACTCCGCCGCGGAACTTCGCGTCAAACGCGAGAAAGCTGGCAATGATCGTTCCTTTCGAACCCACCAGGCGCACGAGCGGCTCGTCTCCGGCCGCCGCGCCGGAAATAATTTCCGGGTCGCCATCGGCATTGATTTCCGTCAGCTGAAAATTCAGCCCGTGAAACCCGTTGCCGCTGAATATTTCGGTTTCCTTCGCCAGATTGAATTGGGCGTCAAAAACCGACACGGACGCCTTGCCATCTGCTTTTTTTGAAACATAAATCTGCGGAACGGAAGAAATGGCCGACGGCAGCGGCGCCGGCGCCGGAATGATCGGCGAAGTCGGCGGCAAATTTGTCGGAACAACGGCCAGGTTCAGGCTATCCAGCGCTTTCTTGATGTCAAGAAGTCCTTCGCCCGCCTTGCCGGCGTACTTTTGATCGTTTAAGAACAAGATGCCGCTCTGCTCGGTGATTATTCTAATCAAATCTTTCGCTTTCAGCGACGAGTTGGCCGACTTCAAAAGCGCGGCCGCCCCGGACACCATGGCCGAGGAAAAGGAGCTGCCCTGCCAGCCGCCCCGCACCAGATCGAAAAAATTGGAATTGTTCAGATTCTGATATGCCAGGCCGGCGATGTCGATGCCTGGCGCCGCGATGTCCGCGCACCCTTTGCCGTAATTGGTGAAAGCGGTAACATTGTTGTTTTTATCGGTCGCGATCACGCCGAGGATTTCATTGTCAGCCAATTCCTGGTCATAGCAAGCCGGATAAACAGGATTGTTGGTCAGATCTGATCCGGTATCGCCGCCGATCGCATTGCCGAGCGCCGCGACCACGAGAACGCCGCGGCTGTACGCATTCATGATGCTGGTTTTCAGTTGTTCGCTGTGCTCATGCCCGCCGAAGCTGAGATTGATGATATTCGCCCCGTTCGCCACGGCGTAATCGACCGCTTTCGCAACATTGGCCGAGTTGCCGTAGCCGCTTGAATCGAGCGCGCGGATGGACATTATTTTCACGTCCTCGGTAATGCCGCGGACGCCGATGCCGTTGTCATGCATTGCCGAAATTATGCCGGCCAAAACCGTACCGTGGTTGACCGCGCTCGCGCTGTAGCCGCTGGTCAATTTCGGATTCGGGTCGGCAACGTTTCCAACGAAATCCCAGCCGTGGACATCGTCGACAAAACCGTTGTGATCATTGTCGATCCCGTCGTTCGCGATTTCATCAGGATTGGTCCAAATATTGCCGAGCAAATCCGGCTGGTCAATGTCAACGCCCGTGTCAATCACCGCCACGACCACCGCGCTCGAGCCTCTCGTGTAATTCCAAGCTTGATCAGCTTTTATCTGCTGAATGTACCATTGCTGCGAATAATACGGATCAGCGGCATAAGCGTTGAAAACAATCCCGAAAATGCAAAAGCCGGTTACCAGTGAAATGAATGATTTTGAATATTTCATATCGAAAAAATAATCTTTATTGGTTTTCCACCTTCTTTAGCCTTATCTCGCCCCATGTTCCCTTGTTTTCCATTATACCTAATTTTTTCCAAATCCCCAAATCTTGACAAAAAATTATAAACATGCGATAATGCGATGTCACTCAAAAGGAGGCAATAATGAATAATACGAACAGCCAAACAGAGACGAAAGTTCTGCATTTGCCCAAGGTTGGCCGTGTTGAAAAATTCATGCGCATTATCAAAGGAATCGGCAAAGTAAAAGAAGAAGCGCCGATTGAAAGCCTGCGCAACCGGGTAATCGACGATTTCATCGCCGGATTCTGCAGCCGCCGGATTCTGACAACCGGCGAAGACGCGCCGCTGATCAACGACGAAGAAGCGCTCGCGGTTTTAAGAAAAGCGATCGCTCCCCTGCAGAAAAAATTTCCGTTTGTGGAAGCGGATTCCATTGAAAAAATCCGCAAGGAAATCGCGGAATGCGGCTACACAACGATCGCCGGGTACGAAATGGATTTATCCGAAGTCACGGAACGCCAAATCTACGGATATGATTACGACGCGGCGGTCAGTCTTTACTACGTGACGAACAAGACCGATCCGGAAAATCGCATCGCCGGATTCATCCACACGCCGCCGAAAACGTTTACCTACGTTCCCGACCGGTTGCAAAACGCGTTTATCCTCTTCCACGTCGTGCTCGCGATTTACCGCGTGCAGTGGAACGAGAATGTCACGCGGAGAATCGACAGCGCCGTTGCGGAATAAAACTAAGAAACTGTCTGAAAAGTTTCTTTTGAGCTATAAAATTTAGAATTTCGAGCGAAAATTATGAAAAGCGAGAAGGTTTAATCAAGATTAAGCTGACGAGCTTTGAATAATTTGCAGCCGAAATTATAGATTTTTAGCCAAATACGAACTTTTTAGACAGTTTCTAAAGAGCGACATGCCAAGCATGCGCTCTTTTTTGATTTTCCCACCCCTTGACAAATCCAAAAAAAAACGTAATCTTTAAATGCCTGCTGCCAAGCGGGAGTTCATTCACAATTTTGCCTGACAAGGCGAGGAGAAAAAACAATGGAAAAGAAAAAAGAAGAGTATGTCGCGCAAGAATCAGTAAAACTGAAACAATTGTTTAACCTAGCGCGGAATCGCCCGTTTGAAACGTTCGATCAGCACCGGATTACTGAAATGCGCGAAGAATGCGCCGATAAAAAATACTTCGGCCGCATCCAAGATTCCGCCGAAGCAGACTGGTTTGAAAGCCGAATCGTCGCTTTTCAAAAAATAGATGATTTGATTTGGGGAAAACTCTTCGACTATTACCTGTTTGAAAGTGATGACCGTCTGCTGCCGCGGGCGCTGAAATTCGCCTTCCAGCTTTCCACCGATCTTTGCGCTATCGAGCCTTTCTTGCATTACACGTTTCAAAAATCAATCATCAACCGAATCAACATGCACGCGATTAATCTTTATTGGAAGATTCCGGAATTGTCCGAATTTTTGCTAATCTCTTTCGCGAAGATGAAAGAATGCAAAAACAAACAATATTCCGACGAGCACTGGAACGCCTTTCAACGCGCGGTCAAATTGATCAACAAAGTGCAAGACATCACTTTCTTGAACGAATTGCTGGAAATAAAGAAACTGTTCAGTGAAGACAAGCTGCAACATTACAATTTTTGGAACGACGATTTTATTCAAGTTCAGCACGAAGCGTTTGTCAAAAAAGCAGCCGAACTCCTGCAAAAAGCGCACGACGAGCAAGATGTGGACAAGTTATTCAGCGAATACTATAAAACCAATTTGAAAGTTACGGTTGATTGTCCGAGCAAAGTAACATTCAATCAGCCGTTTACGATTAAACTCTCTTTCAAAGCTGAAGACGGCTCCGGAGGAATTCCCGGCCAGGGCAGTCCGGGCATTCTGTCGGGCTTTGACGGAATCAACCGCCGCGACCTTCACATTCAAATTGAAAGCGTTGATCGTATGATTGAACGCCCCAATGGCAGCGATTACAAAATTTCCGGCTTGCCCAGAGGAAAATATCGTTTCTTTTTGAAGTTCAGCGGCACGGATAAACAATGCCCGTGGAAAGACGCCGACTTGGGCAGAATCACTCGCTACATCATCTGCGAATAGCGTTTTGCAAATATTTTAAACAAACCAAAAGCGACCGGTTCTGAATCGGCCGCTTTTTTAATTGATTTAATTGTGCCAAGCCTACCAGTTCCCAGTTACCAGCCCCGATTCCCAATTCTATTTTTTATCCATGATTTCCTTCTCCGCCTTGGCGATGAACTCTTTAAGAGCGATCGCTCCCATATCCCCTTCCCCGCGCTTGCGCACGGCCACGGTCTTGTCTGTTTCTTCTTTTTCGCCGGCCCGGTCTCGGAAAGCCGTAGCCGCCCGATACAACCAGGCTAAAGACATCATAACATAATTTGCATTTTCCGCCTAATGTTTTGAAAGATAAAAAAGTGTTAAAGAATACAAGAGTAAAAGAGAAAACAATCCAAGACAAAGAATCAAGTTTTTAAGTTTTTAAACTTGCGCGAACGGAACACGAACTCGTGGTCCGAAATCCAGTACCTAGTAGGAAAGGCGTAGTAGCCGCCCAGCGCGGGACGATCGCCGTAGCGACCCAGAAAGAACACGCGAGGACCGCCGGAAAAGCCGGAAATTTGTTTCATGGCGATTAACATCCAATCGTTGCCGGAATAATGCAATCGAAGTTGCGGTCCGGCTTCAGGCGGGCACAATTCCAAACCCAGTTCTTCCGCCTTGTCATATATTTCTTGCGTTTTCGCGCCGTCTTTTAAGCCGAGCGCGCCGACAGTCAGTCTGATCAGTTCGGCTTTTTCCTCCTTTTTCAATGTTTTGAAATCAACGTCGTCCATCATCTGCTTTGCCGAATCGTATATGTCAACATTTTTCTCTTGTAATTCTTTCATGAGCTGCTTTTTATCTTTCCCGCCGACGATTATGTCGTATTTCTGAATTTTGCCTTCCGGAAACGAAGTGTAAACATGCTCGATGTTCAAGCCGAATACGCCGGGAAACAATTCGCCCACATAGGCCTTGGTGTTTTCATCGACATCTTCTTTTTTCCAGGCGATTTCATCGGCCGCGCAGTTAAAAACGATCGGCGCGTCTTCTTTCGGATTTCTTTTTGCGATTATCTCCTTGATCCGCGGATCGCGCTGATAGCCGAATCCTTCGATCGGCCCGTTCATCTCATACAAAAATATCAGTTCTTCTTGTGTCAACGTCTCATTCTTCCGCG
>JAZDPK010000010.1:0-5590 GCA_043797615.1 Parcubacteria group bacterium | reverse complement strand
AAATGAGTAGCGTCCTTGTTTGTCAGTAACCATTGTTTGTACGACTAAGCGTGTTTCTGCTTGAAGCAGACGGACTATTGCCAGATCAACAGGCTGTTTGGTTAAAGAGTTGAATACTACTCCCCATTGTTTGCGTTTTCTTCTGCGTAGTAGAAGTATTGGCTGGGTGAACAGGTATTGCAGATAGGTTATTGCGTTGAAGAGGGGCAGGGCCGCTGCAAGGTTTATGAGGGAGATGGCGAGGAGGGCGGGGGAAACCGTATTTTCCACCACATCCTGGACATCCGGCCTTTGCAAAGCCGCGCGCACAGTGATCAGGCCGAACAAAACCTGATCGCTGATGTTTTTGGCCAGATTCCCCAAACCTTCAAGCGTCGGCTCGGTCGTGGTTACGACTTCGATCAAAGATGGCGGCACCTTAACCAGTCCGGCTTTTATATTTACAACATTATGGATGACATTTACCGGCGCTGAAACAAAATTCGAGAACCCGTCTTTTTTAACTTGGATGTAATAGCGTCCATTGGGAACGATGAAGGCGTAATACCCGTCAGAATTCGTGGGCTGAGGATTTGACTGCGCATATAGTGCGGCATTCCATTGCACCCAACCGCCCTGATCTGCAAACAATGTCACTTCAGCCGCCGCTATCCCCTGCTCTGACTGGCTAATTAAATTTTCTTCGACCACTCTGCCGTATTCCTGGATCACGAATTGTCGGTTGGCGACAGCTGTGCCGCCTCCTTTAATCTCGGCAATGACAGCAATATTATATAAACCGCCGGCCGGGACCGTGATGGTCGCCTCATACGCTGTCCCATCTTTGGAAAGCGCCATATTGTAAAGCGATCCCACAATGTAAGCCTTCTCCACTTCAACGCCCAAATCCGCAATCGGCAGATAAACGTAAACCGCGCTGCCGCTCAGAGCGCCCATCTTGTTCTCCTCATCCGGCATCAGTTCAATCGTGCCGTCAGCTCCGTAAAAATGCGGGTTGATTTCGATGATTACCCCTTGCGGCGTAGGCACGGGCTGGGTGGAAATCGTCGGCGGCACCACCGGCGGTTGCGGCGGTTTTGTAATGCAGAGCGCCAGGGCTTGGCAATCTGTATCGGCGCAATCAATCGCTCCATCAAGATCGTCATCAATGCCGTTCGAACACAGCGGATTAGTATTTTCAGGTGTCGGCAATTGCGGCGGCTTGCAGATCTGAAAGGCTGTGCAATCGCTGTCTTGGCAGTCTATTTTTCCGTCACCGTCGTCATCAATGCCGTTCGAACACAGCGGGATTGTATTCTCCGAAGGCAGAATTACGCCTTGCGGCGTTGCCGAGGCTAAGGCGCCGGAAGCAAAATTCAGGCTGGTGTCATAAGCAAAAGCGCCGTAATAATAAGTGATGCCATTGGTTACGGCTTTGTCATCAACCAGTTGAAGCGTGCCATCGTAAATAAGCGTGCCGTCCGTCGGACCGGAAGGAAATTTGTCTATGCGGCGCATGATTCTGGTGCCGGCATAATCAGGATCAGCGGGCGCCGTCCAGCTCAAATGCACAACCGCGTCTCCGCCCACTGCCTTAAAATTTGTGACGTTGGACGGTGGGGTCAAATCCGGCGACGTGATAAAAGTCGCGTCTCCGGAAACAGCTTGATTATTGGACTGGTCTTTGGAGGTGACGAAAAAATGATACAGCGTACCGGGCTTTAAGTTACTAAGCTACAGCAGGTGCGCGGTTATAAAACTCGGCGCGCTGACGGCTTTGCCGTAATTCGTATTTGTCCCATAATCAACCTGCGAATCAGCCGGCTCATCAGTATTCCAAATGACTTGCGCCGAGGTATCGGTGATATTGATAACCTGGACATTAAAAATTTGCGGCGGAGTTGTGTCGCCCAAAGTGGTGAATGTGTAATCGCCGGACACGCCGAGATTGTTAGCACCGTCTTTTGATGAAACTTGAAAATGATAAGTCGTGCTGGCAGACAGCTGGGATAATGAAACGCTGTGTTTTTTTACAAATGCAGCATTAGCGACTTGCGTGCCGTAAGCAACAGTCAATCCGTAATCAACGTATGAATTTGATGATTCGTCAGTATCCCAAATCACATCTGCTGTGCTCGAAGTGATATTAATAACCTGAACATTACTGATGATCGGCGGAAAAATATCACCCGGTCCCGGTGACGGTGGCGGTGGTTGCGGTGGCGGTTGTTGCCCAGAGGGAATGGTTGCGCTGACAGCCACACCGTCTTCGGCAAGAATGGGAATGCCTATCATGGCGCTGTCGCCGAAGGTGCCGTCGATGGTTATATTGGCAACTTGGGCGGTGGCCGGATTTACTATCTGCCCTGTACCGCCAGCCGCGTTTGTGCCGATTCTTATCACGACAAAATCATTTGCCGGAATATCCCCTGCTACAGCATTGGTCGGTGCTGTAAAAGTTATGGAGCTGGCTGCAATTGAAACGCCCCAGATGCCGGCTGCCGCAGCAGCGCCTAAGGTCTCTTCGGTCTCCAAACCAGTGGTTGCGCCGTGGAAAAAATCGATGTCTCCCAAAGCTATCCCAGCCAAAGAAAAACCGGACGGATAGGTCAAAATTATTGTGTCAGCGGGAGCATCTACGCCGGTCGGAGTTTGAAAACGCAGATCGTGGTCGGCAGCCTCGGAAATTTTTTGGCGGCTGAGTGAATAGGTCGCGGAATTAAGTTGCAAAGCCATTGCCGGTGCTGCAAGTAAAATTACAAAACCGGCAACTAGGAAAGTCGAGACAATTTTTTTAACCTGTTGGAATTGCGCGGTCATTTGTGGTTGTTGTGCGCTTGTCGTATCAATCTTTTGCGGATGGAAAACTTATAAAGTTTTTGCAGGATCACGAGAAACAGCAAAAGAGCGAGAAATAAAGTTATTATTCGCCAAGGTATAACCCAAAATTTTAGTTGCGCCTGCAGTGGATGTTCGCCGGCGCCATATCTTCCATGCACCGTGGCAATGTATGGCCCAAATGCAAAATTGTGCCACTCGTTTTTCAGTTCATGAAACCAATTTGATGTACGGACTGGGTCTGTAATGTTTTTCCCGCTCCATTCGCTTTCCAATCTTCGCGCGCCATTTGGTAAAATTTTCAAACTGTCTGGATTTAAAGGAATTGTTGCCGCAGTTTTGCCCAAAAAATTATTTATGATGATCTCCCCTTCCGGTTTAATGTGAACATTTCCGCTGTTTTTGATTACTGTTTCAAATGTGAGCGGCAAACGATTTATGTTTGTATAACTTAGTAAGTTAAAAGATTCTATTTCGGAATTTTCAATTGAGTTACCCACCACTTCCAAATAAAAAAATACTCCGATTTTCGCACTTGCTCTCCCTACCGTCGCAGCCTCGTCTGTTGATGTGCTTGAAAAAAGCAAGGCTATATAATGGCCGCCAACTTCCGCATCTTCTGGAATGCGAATCATATATTTCAATTCACGCGTATCTCTACCTTCCAATAATATGGTTTGTTTTTCTGGCGTGATCCAATCCGAATCTTGGAATACGTTATTTGGTTGTATGAAATCCAGTCTCCCCTCTTTGCCTGTTGCGGTAAAATTTTGAGATGTAACCGTATATTCAGATCGTTGGGGTGAAGCGCTTTTTAAAGTTATGTAACCAATTTTGAAATCCCCCCCTTCGAGCCGCAGATCTAACTCTGACGGTGAAACACTACAAGCCTTGGCTGTGTTAATAAAAAAAATCAAACTCAAAAATACGATTGCGATTACACCCAATTTAGAAATAAGCAGACTCATAAATTCCCCACTCGTGAAACAATAAACATCGTTTTTCTCAAACCGAATTAATTGATGTTTAGTTTTTGTTTTGAATCAATTAGGAATTTTCATTTTAGTTTTATTGAGAACCTAAACATAATGCTCTGCTGAGCGCATTAATTTTACCATTAATATTGAAATTGGCGTAGTAAATTATTTTAAACGATAGAAAAGTAAATAGCACCAATTAATACATGAATTTATAATCCCATTTAAATAAGTTGAATACCCAAAGGTTGCACCATCTTCCAATAATCAAAAACTGCAATCCTAAGACAAATTAATCGATAAACTACAAATATGAATGTATTTGGCAATCAATTCGCAAAAACTTTCAGAAATAAAAATCTTTAGTCTCGCTTATCGTGGATAAATGTAAAGTAAATTTTTTTAAAAAAAAATTTACCATTCAAAAAAATCATTATTAAGTTATCGGTATAGACTAGAACTATATTTTAGAAATCTGATGATTATCAAGGGTCGTAAAATAATTTATATTTAGAAAATTTTACTTCAAACGATTCCTATTGACTGTTACTTGAGGAAGATTAAATAATCTTGTGAATAAACTGTGAATAAATTCAACGTATTAATGTTTCACGTGAAGCAATCGGGTAACAAGTTTTGAAAATAGTACAAATCTTTATGCTTTTACAATGTTTCACGTGAAACATTGTAAAAGCTCAGTAATTATTATCAAAATATTTGTCGTATTATGAATTGTTTCACGTGAAACAATTTGACCAAAGTTCGAAAAAACAACCTATTTCATTGAAATCGTAATGTTTCACGTGAAACAATTGTACTTGTAAAAATGTAAAGTGGAGAGGTTGGAATAATTGAATGATTCACGTGAAACAATTTGACCAAAGTTATAAGAATAACGGTAATTTATATGCTAGTGTAATGTTTCACGTGAAACATTAGTTTAAAAAGGTTAAAGATTGCCTCTTTTAACTGCCAGAGCAATGTTTCACGTGAAACAATTGGACCAGAGTTACAGAAATAGTTTATTATATTAAAATTGTAATGTTTCACGTGAAACATTTATTTAGTTTAGAGAACACATTAGATTAAATGCCAGAATAATGTTTCACGTGAAACATTCTTTCTCGCAAGAGGCTTGAATTTACAAAAGTTAACGATTTCAAAAATGTTTCACGTGAAACATTTGAGCTCACAGTATGTTGGAATTATGTAATGTAAATGATTATTTAAATGTTTCACGTGAAACAATTCATTTTTAAGCTGGTGAAATTAATGTTTCACGTGAAACATTAATTGTATTTATATGAAATAAAACGCTATTTTAAAGCGTTTTATTTCGTAACCTCGGTGTGTAATCTCACGACTCTTCCTCTTTACAGACTACATTATTGAAAACCCACGAATTTCCAAGAGCCTCCCTAATTATGTGAAAAAAACCTCGTTTTCAACCTGTTTTCCAGTTCTAATCCCACTTTTTTAGCAAAAAACCGCTTTTTGGCGGTTTTTAACTTTGGTGGACCGAGAGGGATTCGAACCCTCGACCTCTGCAATGCGAATGCAGCGCTCTAGCCAACTGAGCTACCGGCCCTAGGAGTGAGTGAAGTGGGGACATGTAATGTTCGCATTTCCGAACGACGACGGGTCGGTATAAGCGAATGCGCATACCGGCCCTAGGAGTGAGTGAAGTGGGGACATGTAATGTTCGCATTTCCGAACGACGACGGGTCGGTATAAGCGAATGCGCATACCGGCACTAGGGGTGTTCCGCTGGACGGGCTGTCCAATGCTCTAGAGCG
>JAZDPK010000027.1:0-16421 GCA_043797615.1 Parcubacteria group bacterium | reverse complement strand
CGACGGCTTGGGACAAGACCTTTTCGCCAAAGTCATCGCGGCCGAAGCGACGGAAGATCCGAATCCCCTTGTTTGCATCGACGGCGCGCGCCGGATTCCGGATATCGCATACTTAAAAGAACTGCCGAATTTTCATTTGGTTAATGTGACCGCCGACGAAACCGTGCGGCACAACAGAATAATCAAAAGATCGGAAAACTCGGACGACGCAAAAAAAACATTCGAACAATTCCAAAAAGACGAACAAGAAGAGCCGGAAATGGCGATTAAAGAGCTTGGAAAACTGGCGGACTTTATTATTCGCAACAACGACGGCATTGAAGAACTGCATCAACAAATCGAAGATATTTTAAATAAAATCAATTCGACAAAAGTTTCCGACTTCCACCTTCGTTAAAACTTCGGCGGACAGGAAAGTCGGGTGGAAATTTAATTTCATGCCAAACCTCTCGCTCAACAAACAGCCCGCAAACATCGTCCACCTGCAAATAAACCGGATTTCGTATTTGGCTTTCATTGAAATTTTTTTTAAATACGATTTTTTGTCTTACGAAATAAAACCGGCTGAAGGATTTTACAGCGACAGCGACTTGAAATACGACGCCGAATACGCCGCGATCGTTGAAAAACTGCTGGAAATATCGTTGACGTTGCAGCAAGATGACGTTTTGCCGTTCGGACGAATGTTTGAAGCGCAAATCGCGCTTTCAACGCACGGCCTGTTGGTTTTCGCGAACAAATTGAGCCGCTCGCCTCTTGCCGAACTGCGCGAACTTGGCAAAGAACTGCGCTCACTGGCCGGTATTTCCCAAGTCGTTGAAAATAACGTTGCGGACGAGACAAATAATATTGATTTTAGACAAAGCAAGGCCGATTCCGAGATAAGAATATTGGACAAGGACAATTCGTTCGAAAACAAATTGATTTTCCACCATCTTTTCCAGACGCAATCCGATCCGATCGAAAAAATCGCGGAAAAAGCGGAAATGATGACGCCGGAACAGAAAGAAAAAGTTTTCTCGCAAATTCTCGGCGCGAATACGACACGGCTGCCGAAATCGATATTGCATCAATCGTTCTGCGCTATCGAAATCATCGCACCGTTTTTTGAATTAAAAAGCCTGATCAAATGCCCGCAGATAAAAACGCTGACTTCAAGTTTCACAACCGCATATGGCCACGTCACGCCAGATTGCATTGTCCATTCGAATCAATATGAAAGCTACCTTTCCGCCGTTGAACTGATAAAAAAATATTTTCGGGAAACGAACAACCTTTATGCCATTTCGCAGACATTCAAGCAGCGGCTGATCGTTTCGGCCGACCTGCATTTCCTTAACGTGATAAAAAAATCCGAAGCGCCGCTGGGGAAAAAAATATTTTTAGAAATTGAAAAAGCTTTTCCTTTCATCAATATGCAAAAAATGTGATAAACGAGATAAACGTGATTGTCTAGACAATTTAACCAAGCCAATCTCATTTATCTCGTTTATCTCCTTTGAACTAAATAAACTATTCTTATGTCCCAATATCCCGGCAAATTCATCGTGTTCGAAGGCGGCGAAGGCACGGGCAAAACCACGCAAATCGCCATTCTCGCCAAAAAACTCAGAGAATTCGCTTTTTTGCCGTATATCACGCGCGAGCCGGGCGGAACAGATTGTCCGGTGGCGGAAAAAATCCGCGCAATTTTAAAAGATCCGGAAAACATCATCGTGCCGGAAGCCGAACTTTTCCTGTTCCTCGCGTCCCGCGCCCAGCACGTGAAGCAATGCATTGTCCCGCATCTTGAACAAAGCGACATCGTGATCTCCGACCGCTTTTACGGCTCCACCTTCGCCTATCAGCATTTCGGCCGCGGCCTTTTCGATCTGAATGAAATAAAAAAAATAAACGAATTCGCCACCGGCGGACTGGAGCCGGATTTAACCGTCTTGCTCGATATTGATCCGGCCAAAGGCCTGGCCCGCATCGCGGAAAAAGCCAATGACGACCGCTTTGACAGCGAAAACATTGAATTCCACCGCAAAGTCCGGCAAGGATTCCTGACGCTGGCGAAACTTCGCGACCATTGGGCGGTCATCGACGCCGACGCCGATCCAAAAACCGTTCACAAGCATATTTGGGCAAAAGTATCTGATCTTTTAAATATTTAACCAGCGCAAAGGAGGACAAAATGGGAATTCAAATTACTGTTCGCCACGGTTACATCATCGCTATCACCGGCTGCATGAAATCCGGAAAAAGTTCGTTTGCCGACGCGATCATTAACAAGGAAAGACATTCGAACAAAATCATGATTTTGATTTTTACGCCAATCATCGGCCGCCGCAAAATCACCGTTACCAACACTGAAACGAAAATAGACCAAGTGAATATGCTCGTCACCCGCAACGGATCCACTCATGACGCGATTGAATTTCCGGAAAACGAGCCTGAATTCATTCTGGAATACGTCAGGCGCGTCAGAGCTGAACATCCGGACATGCTGATCACGGTAATCATTGAAGAAGCGCACTTCTGCAGTCCCAAACTCCTTCAAGTCGTAAAGGACTTGGCCGAATTGTATGACTGCAAGACCATCGTGGTCGGGCTGGATCAAAAATCAACGGAAGAAGGCTTCGGACCGATGCCTGAAATTTTGAAAGAGGCCGATGTCGTGCATAAACTGCAAGCCGTTTGCGAAATTTGCGGCGATCTTCACGCGACGAAGAGCTACCTGCGCCCGGAATTGCAGAAAAAACTCGATCAAGGCAACATTTTGGTCGGCGATGACTTCACCGTCCTTTGCCGCCACTGCAACCGCGCGCAAAAAGAAAAAGACGCCGCCCTGTCCGCGCAGCAACCTTAATCAACCAACAGCATCGGTTTCAAAAACCGCTGCTGTTTTCTTTTTAAAAAATTCGTGCTAAAATAGTATCATACGATAAAACATAAAAACGCTGTCATCCTGCCCTGAATTTAATTCAGGGTAATTCAGGATCCGACAGCGTTTTTCCCGCATTGTCCGACCCTGAATCCAGTTCAGGGTGACAATGCATAACGATTAACTATGAAACTTGAAGCCGTCATCGGTCTGGAATTCCACGTCCAGCTGAAAACCAAGAGCAAAATGTTCTGCTCCTGCGCGAATGACGCTGATTCTCCCACGCCGAATAAAAACATCTGCCCGATCTGCCTGGGCCATCCCGGCGTCCTGCCGAAAGTAAACGCCGAAGCCGTGAATATGGCGCTGAAAGCGGCGCTTGCTTTGAATTGCGAGGTCGCGAACTTCACGAAATTCGACCGCAAAAATTACTTTTATCCGGATCTGCCGAAAGGCTATCAGATTTCCCAGTTCGACAAACCTTTGGCGCTCGGCGGCTGGCTGGTAATAAACTCGATGGCGAGCGACGGTTTGTCCGGCAAACTTGACGACGAAAAACAACTGAAGCGCATCGGCATCATCCGCTTGCACCTGGAAGAAGACTCGGCCAAGTCAACGCATAAAAAAAACAATTCACTCATCGATTTCAACCGCGGCGGCTCGCCTCTCGTCGAGATCGTCACCGCGCCGCACATGTCAACGCCGCAAGAAGCGAAAACTTTCGCGCAAGAAATTCAGCTGATCATGCGGCATCTGGAAATTTCCGACGCGGACCTGGAAAAAGGCCATCTGCGCTGCGACGTCAACGTTTCCCTGCGCCCGGCCGGCGACCAGGAATTCTATCCGAAAACCGAAATTAAAAATATCAACTCTTTCCGCGCGATGGAGCGCGCGCTTGAATATGAAATCGAAAGGCAAACCGAACTATGGAAAACCGGACTTGCGCCAACCGCGCAGGAAACGCGCGGCTGGAACGACGCGGCCGGCGAAACCGTTTTGCAACGCGTCAAGGAAGCGGAACATGATTACCGCTATTTTCCCGAGCCGGATCTGCCGCCGCTCGCTTTCACGAACGAACAAATCGAAAAAGTGAAAAATGAAATGCCGGAATTGCCGCAAGCCAAGCGTTTGCGCTTCACGCAGATGTTCGAGCTGACCGGCGAGCAGGCCAAAATATTGACGGAAAACAAAGCGCTGGCCGTTTACACGGAAAACGTCATATCCGAATTGCAGGACTGGCTGCAAACCGCGGCCGAGGCGGACGGCACGGCCGAAGAGATCTGGAAAAAAAATAAAATCAAAGCGGTTAAGCTCCTCTGCGGCTGGCTGATCAACAAATTCCTGCCGCTGCTGGACGAATTGAACATCCGGTTCGCGGAAAATAAAATCACGCCGGAAAATTTCGCCGAGTTCATCGTTATGATTTATCAAAATAAGATCAACAGCGCCGCCGCTCAAATAATTTTAAAAGAAATGGCGGAAACCGGCGTGGATCCGGAGCACGTGCTTAACGATAAAGATTTGGCGCAATTAAGTTCCGGCGCGGACATGGATCAAATTATTGACAGCATCATCAGAAATAATCCGGAGCAAGCGCAGCAATATAAAAACGGCAAAATCGCAATAATAAAATATTTCGTCGGAATTGTCATGAAAGAAACCAAAGGCAAAGCCAATCCGCAGGAAACGGAAAAATCGCTCTCAAAAAAATTAAGCAAATAATTTTAAACTCAAAAAACGCCATGAATCAACAAGGCGTTTTTGATTCATTTTTAGAGCTAAAATTCAAATAACTTTCTTTACTATTGACATTTTTTTATTTCTTTGATACGTTTTATGCGCACCTCCGTTGCTGGTTGTGCTTATGGGAAATCGGTAACTCCTACCTGGCTGCCTTAATCCATGCGGCTGGGTTCTGTCCAACTTAATCCCGGACAGAGCGGGCTGCCTTCGTTGCGGCCCGTAAACGGTACCCGGCTGAAATCCGTTTTTAACGGAAATCGGCTGAAAAGTTACCACTGCCTTACGGACTCCTCCGTAAGGCTTTTTTATTAAAACTTAAATTGACTCTTGTTTTTATAAAAAACAAGGTTGACAAGAAAATATAATCTGCTACAATGTCTTCACCATCTCCTTTCTGTTTGGGTATGGGGTCTGGCAACTCCTCGTTTAGGTCGGCATAAACAAGGCGCTGGCCTTCACCGAGGTCCCCGGCCATAATCATTAGGTTTCTCTTTCAATGGATAGTGGAATACCCTTGGAAGAAAAAGACGGCTGAAATGTTGCCAAAGCCTTATGGGACATCTCATAAGGCTTTTTTATCTAAAATTGAATTCATTTATAATTTTTATTGACAAACGAATGAATGATTGATATATTGTAAACACCTCCGTTTCGTGGTTTGGGGTTCAAGGGTTTACGGCAACTCCTCGTCCAGGTCGGCTTCCTCCAAGCTGACCGGAAAGAGGTACCCGATTGAAGTCCTTTGTTTGATCTCCAAAGGATTTAAATGGCAAAGTTGCTATGGGAAACGGTAGCTCCTCGCTAAAGTCGTTGCGGGTCAAGAAAGATGCCACGGGTGGCCAAAGCTGACTTGGACGAGGTACCCGGTTTTCTCGCGACGCGGGAAACTGAAAAGCTACCCTTATATTTCTCTCCTCCGAAGAGACGCAAAAGCCATATGATCAAAATCGTACGGCTTTTTTCATTCTAAAAAATTTTTAACCAAGGCGGCCGCTTCGTCGAAGTTTTTTATCCAAACGATACTCTTTTCCTTTTTCAGCCAAGTCATCTGCCGCTTGGCATAGCGCCGGTTGTCGCGCTTGATCAGCTCGATCGCCTGTTCAAGAGAAATTTCATTTCTCAAATATCGGCAAACGCTTTGATAGCCGATGCCGCTCATCGACGCGAGCTTGGCCAAATATCCTTTGGCAATTAAATTCTTCGTCTCTTCTATCCAGCCGCTCTTGAATTGATTTTCCGTTCTTTTATCCAGCAAGGAATGCAATTTTTCTTTTTCAACCGCGATGCCCAGCGGCAAAAAATCGAATTCAGACGCGCCTTTTATTTTCGCCAGCGGCTTGTTTGTCTGCAGACATATTTCCAACGCGCGCAGTACGCGGCGCGGATTGTGAACGTCAATCTTTTTTTCAACGGCCGGTTCGATTTTCTTAAGCCTTTTCAATAAATATTCAATTCCTTTTTTTGCCAGTTGTTCTTCCAATTCCGATCGCAACTGCCGGTCGAACGCCGGCAGTTTATAATTGTTAATCAAAGCGGAAACGTACAATCCAGTGCCGCCGACAATGATCGGCAATTTGTCAGGCCTGTCTTCAATCGCTTTTTTAGCCGCGGCTGTCCAATCGGACAAAGTGAACGGTTCGTCCGGGCTTACAATATCAATAAGACATTCCTCAACGCCTTGAACAAAAAACTTGTTCAAGCGCGGCTGGACATCGTCTTTATTCGTGCCGATGTCCATACCCTTGTAAACTTGCCGCGAATCAGCGCTGATCAAAAAGCCGTTGAACCGCTTGGCCAGCTTCAGCGCCAGGTCCGACTTGCCGCTGCCGGTCGGGCCGGAGATAATTATGATTTTGCGTTTAATCATATTGATAATATCTAGACGATTTTTCCGATTAAAATCCATTCCTTTGCCTCGATTATTTCAACGTTGACAATATCCCCCGCTTTCAATTTCGAATATATCCTTACCCGCTTCATTTCTCTGCTGTTTCCCTCCGAATAAATTCGTCCGTCTTTTTCTTTAAAAATTCCATCGATAAGGACTTCCATTGTTTTGCCGACGTATTTGCGATTTAATTTAAGGACCATTTTCTCCATCAAATTTTGAACTTCGCGCCACCGCCTTTGCTTTTCCGCTTGCGGAACTTCGTCTTCCATTTTAGCGCTGGCCGTGCCGGCTCTTGGCGAATATTTTGAAATGAAAGCAATGTCGAATTTTATTTTATCGTAAAATTTCAGCGTGTTTTCAAATTGCCTTTTCGTTTCGCCGGGAAAACCGACGATCAGATCCGTGCCGATGGCTATTTCCGGCTTGATTTTCCTAACCTTCTTTATTATCGCGTAATAATCATCAGTCGTATACTGGCGATTCATTTTCGCCAACACTTCATCATCGCCCGACTGCAAAGCCAGATGCAGATAATTCATCATCTTCGGCAAAGCCAAGGCGCTGATTATGTCATGATTCATGTCTTTCGGATGCGACGCCGCAAAAATAATACGGTTTATTCCGTCAATTTGATTCGCTTCCCACAATAGTTTCGCGAATTTATTTTTAAACGGATTATCTGAACAAAAAACCCGTCCCGAGCTGCGTCGAGGGATGTGTTCATCATTCGGATTGTATGAATTGACGTTCTGTCCGAGAATCAGGATTTCCTTGCCGCCGGCTTTAACCAACCTCTTTATTTCATTTAACACATCTTTTACCGGACGGCTCGCTTCCCTGCCTCGAACATAAGGTACCACGCAATACGAGCAATAATTGTCGCAGCCGGTCATAATCGGCACAAAAGCTTGGAATTTGTTCGTTATTTTCGGTTTTATCGCGAAATAATCAGCAAATTCCGATTCAGCGTTTCCACGCAAAAAACCAGCCAATTTCCCAAGCTCCTTAATATTGAAAATAAAATCAAATTTTTTTTCGAATTTCACCTTGTCTTTATCAAGAATACATCCCGTCAAAATAAATTTTTGATTTTTGATTTTTTGTTTTTTTAATTTTTTGTTTTTTTGTTTTCTTGTTTTCTTATTTCTCACCAAGCCCCACGCCCGATCGACCGCCGTCTGGCGCACTGCGCAGGCGTTGACAACGACGAAATCGGCGCTTTCCGCTGTCCTTGCCTGGGCAAATCCCAGCGATTCGAAAACCGCCGCGATCCGCTCGGAATCCGACTTGTTCATCTGACAGCCGAAAGTGATTATAAAATATGAAGGCATAAAAAATCCGTTATGATTGGTGGAGAAGAGATAAACGTGATAAACGAGATTGTCTAGACAATATAATCAAGTAAATCGCATTTGTCCCGTTTATCCCGTCAGTATTTATCTGTTTCTTGTTACGAAATTATATCACAATATCGCGCATTATTCAACCTTTATCATTTTAAAATAATGTGCTATGATGTTGGCATCAAATATGCTCATCCATTTTTATCAATTCCTCAACAATTTGAAGTCCACTCCGGCGCGCAAAAGCAAGCTGATCGTCATTTCCCTCATTGTTGCCGCGGCTTTCAATCTGCTGACCTGGCTCCTTTTGTATTTCAAATTGCTTCCGGCGGCCGGCACCCTGCCGACGGAGCAGGCGTACATTCCGCTGCATTACAACATCTATCTCGGCGTCGATTCGTTCGGCGACTGGCGGCTTTCCTTCATCATGCCCGGCGCCGGCCTGGGCTTCCTGATCGCCAACGCGATTTTGGCCTTCTCTCTCTACAACAAAAAGAAAATCGCCAGCTTCATTCTCTGCCTCGCGGTCGCTTTCGCCGAAATCCTCATTTTCGTTTCCACGATTTTCGTCGTTCTAATAAATATCTAATCAACGCCACTATGGCCACTTTCGCCGTCGTAAAAATCGGACTGATCACGGTCATCTCTTTTTTTATCGCGCTTTTCGCCACGCCGATCCTCACCCATTTCCTCTACAAATACAAGCTCGGCAAGCAGATAAGGGACGGGAATTCGGCGCCGATCTTCGCCGCCATGCACAAGGACAAAGCCGGCACCCCGACCATGGGCGGCGTCCTGATTTGGGCGACCGTGTTTTTGCTCGCGCTCGCCTTTTCCGCAATCGCCAAATTTTTTCCGGGCAGTTTCCTAGGCGGCTTGAACTTCTTAACCAGGGAGCAAACGCTTTTGCCGCTCGGCGCTCTGGTCATGACTGCGCTCATCGGGCTGGCCGACGATTATCTCGGCGTGAAAAAAATCGGGCCGAAAGGCGGCGGCCTGGACGCGCTCCTGCGGCTGGGAATATTTCTGGCCATCGCTCTGGTCGGCGCGCTCTGGTTTTATTTCAAGCTCGACCGCGACGTTTTCCACATCCCTTTTCTCGGCGATTTCATCATCGGCTGGTGGTACGTTCCGCTTTTCATCTTCATCGTGACCGCCACCACTTTTTCCGTAAATGAAACCGACGGCTTGGACGGATTGGCCGGCGGGGTGCTTGTCACCATCTTCGCCGCGCTGGGCGCGATTTCTTTCGCTCAGGGAAGATTTGAATTGACCGCTTTTTGCGGCGCGGTCATCGGCGCCTTAGTCGCTTTCCTCTGGTTCAACATCAATCCGGCGCGGTTTTTCATGGGCGACACCGGGGCGATGAGCCTGGGCGTGACTGTGGGCGTGATCGCCATGTTGACCGACACCGCCATTCTGCTGCCGATCATCGGATTTATTCTGCTGGTCGAAGCGCTTTCCGTGATCATCCAAGTGCTGTCGAAAAAATTTCGCAAGAAAAAAGTATTTCTGTCCGCGCCAATCCACCATCATTTCCAAGCCAAAGGCTGGCCAGAGCCGAAAATCGTCATGCGCTTCTGGCTGATATCGGGAATAATGACCACTGTCGGCATGATCATTTTTCTGATGGACAAATGGCTTTATTAAGAACGAAAAAACGGGATAAACGTGATTGTCGAGACAATATATCAAGTCAATCTCGTTTATCCCGTTTATCTCATCGTCCCATTTTATGAACAAACCATTCCCCGATTTTAAAAATAAGAAAATTTTAATTCTCGGGCTGGGATTGCTCGGACGCGGCATAAAAGACGCGATTTTTTTTGCCGAAGCCGGCGCGGAAGTCACGGTCACGGACATGAAAAACGAAGTGCAATTGCAGGATGCGATTGCGCGCCTGAAAAAATATCCGATCAAATATTCGCTCGGCGGGCATAAAAACGAAGATATTTTAAACGCCGACCTGATCATCCGCAATGCCGGCGTGCCCAGGTCTTCTCCGTTTTTAAAATTGGCGGCGGACAAAAAAATCCCGGTGGAAATGGATGAATCGCTGTTCGCCAGATACTGCCCCTGCCCGATCGTCGGCGTCACCGGCACCCGCGGCAAAAGCACGACCACCGTGCTCATCGGCAAAATTCTGAAAAACCGGGAAACGGCCAAAAGAAAAATCTACGTTTCCGGCAATCTGCAGGGCGAGGCCACGCTGCCCCTCATCGGAAAAGTAAGGAAAGAAGACATTGTCGTGCTCGAGCTCTCCAGCTGGCAGCTGCAAGGATTCGCCGCCGACAAAATCAGCCCGCGCGTCGCCGTCTTTACGAACGTTTTTCCCGACCACTTGAATTCGTACGCCGACCTGGAGGAATATATCGCGGACAAAAAATATATATTTCAATTTCAAAAAAAGTCGGACTGGTGCGTGCTCAACGCCGAAAATTCCGCGACCAAAAAAATGGCGCGGAAAATCCGCTCGCGCGTCGTCTTGTTTTCCAAAAACGACATTCCCGAAAACTGGCATTTGAAATTAAAAGGCGAACATAACCGCGAAAACGCCGCCGCTGCCAAGGCCGTCGGCCGGATATTCAAAGTGCCGGAAGACGCGATAAGGAAAACGATAAGCGAATTCGCCGGCCTCGAACATCGGCTGGAATTTGTCAAGAAAATAAACAGCGTGGCCTTTGTCAACGACACGACCAGCACCACGCCCGTTGCCGGCGAAAAGGCGCTCGATTCGATCGAAGGACCGGTCATCATCAGTGCCGGCGGCGCGACGAAAAACCTGGACCTCGGCGGCTTTGCCAAGGCGATCGCGGAAAAAGCCAAGGCCGTTGTCCTGCTCGAAGGCACGGCGACCGACGAGCTTGAAGAAAAAATCAGAAATTCCGGCGGCGGCAAGCTGCTCGTCGGCCGGTTCGGCAATTTCCAGGAAGCAATCGAACGCGCGTACAGGCTCAGTCTGCCGGGCGACACCGTGCTGCTCTCGCCGGGTTGCGCCAGCTTCGGCATGTTCGCGAACGAATTCGACCGCGGCGAACAATTCAAAAAAATCGTGAATAATTTATAAAAAAGCCATGCTGGCGGATAAAAAAAAAATCTAATCTCGGCTCGCCCGACTATGCGCTGATTATCGCTTTCGGCTTTTTGATTCTGTTCGGCCTGCTCATGCTGACTTCGGCCGGCGCGGCCGACGGATACCAGAAATTCAACGACAGCTATCATTTCATCAAGCATCAAATCATACACGGACTGCTGCCCGGCCTTGCCTTATTTTTCATTTTCGCGCGAATAAACTACCGCATTTGGAAAAAATTCACCATGCCGCTGCTGTTCCTCTCGCTCATCCTGCTTATCATCGTCTTCATTCCGGGCGTTGGCGCGACCTACGGCACGGCGAAAAGCTGGATCAACATCGGCCAATTTTCGTTTCAGCCGTCCGAGCTGGTCAAATTGACGTTTCTCCTCTACCTCGCCACTTGGCTTGAAAAGCGCGGAACGCAGGGCGTCAAGGATCTGTACTACGGTTTCATGCCGTTTTTATTTTTGATCGGCATAATCTCCGGGCTCATGCTGCTGCAGCCGGACCTGGGCACTTTGGCGATAATCATCTTCATCAGCGTCGCGGTTTTCTTCGCTTCCGGCGCGAAACTGAAGCACGTAATCGGCCTGCTGATCGCCGGCGCCGGCGCCATTTATCTGCTTATTCTCAAATCGCCGTACCGCGCCGCCCGGTTGACCACTTTCCTTCATCCGGAGCTTGATCCGCAAGGCATCGGCTATCACATCAACCAAGCGTTCCTGGCGATCGGATCCGGCGGCTGGTCAGGCCGCGGCTTCGGCATGTCGCGCCAGAAATTCCAATATCTGCCCGAAGCCACCGGCGATTCGATTTTCGCGATCCTGGCCGAGGAAATGGGCTTCATCGTGTGCCTTATCTTTCTCGGCTTGCTGATTTTTCTCATGCTGCGCATATTTAAAATCGCCAAAAACGCGCCCGACCCGTTCGGCCGGCTGCTCGCCGTCGGCATTGCCAGCTGGTTCATATTCCAATCTTTTTTCAACATCTGCTCGATGATCGGGCTCATGCCTATGACCGGCGTGCCCCTCCCCTTTATCAGCTACGGCGGCTCGGCGCTGGCCGTTGGCCTGGCGGCGATAGGATTGCTGGTTAATATTTCAAAACAAACTAAAAACAGTTGATAAAAGTTGATTGATAGTTGATTAACGGTTGATTCTGGAGAAAATCACTGCAATGCCGCGCTCATGCGCAATTAAAATTACCCCACCCTTTAGGGTGGGCGTATCGCAAGAAATATTCACAAGACTTCCCCTGCCTACCGCCTTCGTTAAAACTCCGGTGGTCAAGAAAGGCGGGGGTAATTTCACAAAAAATAATTTGTAACTATTTGTATTGATTTGTCTGGCTTCGCCAGATCTCGCAAAGCGAGATAATTCGTAACCAAATAAAAAAGACTGTCTGATTTCGACCAGACGGTCTTTTATTTTAAATAACGATCAATCTTCCTTAGCGGAAACAACGCTTAAATGAACGTTCAATTCGTTGTAGCCGTTGGCCGGCAAAGTCAACGTTATTTTAACCATCCCCTTCCAAGCGTCTTTCAGCTTGAGTAAATCATTAAACAAGGATTGATGTTCAAAATTATCATAACCGACATCGTCGCCCTGTTCCAAATGAACGAAAGCCTGGCCGTGCTCGATCAAATCATTGATTATACTGTTGCGCTTGGCGAAAAACACGTACAGCCGCCCGTCATTGCTGACTGAATTGATTTTCTTGAGCAGCAAGGCGATTTGCTCGCAGATCAAGCGCACGCATTCGTTCTTCTTTTCGAACAGCGCTTTCAACGAACCCTTTTTCAACTTCGCCGTATTCGCAGACATTTTTTCCTCCTTGATTTCAGTGGTTTTTGTTTTGAAAGTAGAACAAATTATCTTTCCTCTCCGTCCTGAACAAACCGAAAAATCAACTTCTGATGCATTCTGGCGGCAATGGCGATCGCTTTCATTGAAGCGGTGCGCGGCACCTTCCAATTATCGGTTGCGAAACGCCGAAGCTCGTATTCCGAATACGTGCTGATCATCATCGAACGCGGATCAGGATTTTGCAGATCGGTATCCTCGGTAACAACGTAAAAATTCATCAGCTTCTCCTTTTCTTTTAATTTTCAACGAACAACGCGTATTAGCTGATAGATATGACATGTTATTATGAACGCTAAAATTTGTCAAAAATTTGTCAATAACACAAAATATTCCTATCATGCAAATGCTGCGAATATCCTAAGTATAACAACCTAAGATTCATTCGCGGCATTCGCATGCAGCCATATTCGCATCAACAATTTTTAAGGGGCCATTTGGCGAAGTTTCTTTATGATCGGCTCTATTTCCTTCAGAAAAATCGTTGCTTCGGCTTCGGTGTTGAACCGGCCGAGCGAAACGCGGATGGATCCGTGCGACCATTCCGGCTGAACGCCCATCGCGGACAAAACAGGCGACGGCTCGAGCGAACCGGACGAACACGCCGAACCGGTGGAAACAGCCACGCCCGCCATATCCAGCATCATCAGAATGCTTTCGCCTTCCGCTTTTTTAAAGCTGACATTGATAATGTTCGGCAATTGCGAATCACCCGCTCCGTTAAACCTGATGTCTTCGATTTTTTTTAAGCCTTTAACTATTTTTTCTTTTATTTTTTTTATCTTGATTATGTCACGCCGAGCGCTGTCGAGGCGCGTGCCTTCCTTAATGAGCTCCACCGCTTTGCCCAGTCCGACGATCGACGGAACATTCAGCGTGCCAGAGCGCAAGCCGTATTCCTGCCCGCCGCCGCAAACAATCGGCTTTATTTTGATTCCTTTTCTGATGAATAAAGCGCCCACGCCTTTCGGCCCGTAAATCTTGTGGCCAGAAAACGACAGTAGATCAACGCCAAGTTCTTGCACGTCACAAGTCAGATAATTAACCGCTTGCACCGCGTCAACATGCAAATAAAGCGGCAAGTCGTTTATCCGCTGTTTTCGCTCGTTCGAAATAACCTCGGCAACTTCTCTGATCGGCTGGATCGAGCCGACTTCGTTGTTCGCGTACATTATCGAAACCAAAACCGTGTTCGGCTTTATAGTTTTTTTCAAGTTCTCAACGTCGATCTTACCGGCCGCGTCCACTTTCAAATAATTTGCTTCAATCGCCCCGCTTTTTTCCAAATTTTTAACAACTTCAAGCACCGACGGATGCTCGATTTTCGTCGTTACGCAATGGACTTTTTGTTTCTTATTCAACTCGGAAACGACTCCGTTGATCGCCAGATTGTTGCTCTCGGTCGCGCCGGAAGTGAAAATAATTTCCTGGCTGCCGCAATTCAAAAAGCCGGCGATTTTTTCTCGCGCTTCGTCGACCGCGGCCAAGGCAGTCTGGCCGAAAGAATGAACCGAATGCGCGTTGCCGAAATTCTCAATGAAAAAAGGCCGCATCACGCCGAGCACGCGCTCATCAACTTGCGTTGAGGCGGAATTGTCGAAATAGATTGACTTCATATTAAATCAAGGGGATAAAGAAGGCTAAAGGAGATAATCATGACTATCTTCTTTAGCCCTCTCTCGCCTTATTCATTGCCTAATTTTGTTAAATTGCTATTACTTCTTTAATGCCCTTCACTTCTTCTTTAATCGCCTGCTCGACAAAACCCTTTAAAGTGATCGCGGACATCGGGCAATGGGCGCAGGCGCCGCGCAGTTTCACTTTAACAATGCCGTCGGCCGTGACGTCGATCAACTCAATGTCGCCGCCGTCGCGCTGCAGAGCCGGCTTGATATTCTCGATGATTTTTTTTACTTGATCAAACATATTTTTTCAACCTGACTTTAGTCAGAAATTATTTACTTAATTAGTTTTTACGTTTTTTCGTTGCGAGGGAGCGAAACGACCGAAGCATTGCGAGCAAAGCGAAGCAATCTACTTTCTTAATTAGTTTTTTCGTATTCCTCAATCGCTTTCCGCAACGCTTCCTCCGCCAGAATCGAGCAATGGTATTTTATCGGCGGCACGTTTTTTAAAACTTTAACGATATCATCCTTTGTAATTGCTAATGCTTGTTTAAACGTCTTGCCTTTTGCCAAGTCCGTTAATACCGAAGTAGCGGCGATGGCCGCGGCGCAGCCCAGCGTTTCGAATTTTATGTTCTTAATGAAATCTTCGCCCTTCTTGTTCTTTCCAACCTTAAGATATATTTTCATAATGTCGCCGCACTTGATGTTGCCAACCTCGCCGATCGCGTCGGCGTCTTCTATTTTTCCCTGGTTGTGCGGGGACTGAAAGTGTTCCATTAACTCTTTTGAATATTGCATATTATTTAATTAATGAATTTAATTTTATCGAATCCAATGTTTTATAAATTTGCGCGTATAATTTCCGCCAAACCGGATTAATCACACATCCTTTCATTGAACAGCCGGCGCATTTAAAATTATAAAGCGGTCCTTCCAGCGCTTCGATTACTTCGGAAACTTTTATTTTAACTGACGGCTTCGACAAAACGTATCCCCCGTTCGTTCCGATGAAGCTGGTGATAATCCCGGCTTTTTTCAATTCGGAAAAGATCCGCTCCAAATACGGCAAAGACAATTTCTCGATTTTCGCGATCGACGCCAAGGAAACCGGCTTTTTGCCGGCTTTGTCCAGATGAACGATCGCGCGCAAGCCGTATTCGGCTTTGGTGGAAAATTTCATATTATTACAAATTACAAATCAATACGAATTTTACAAATTGACTTGAACAATAATAACCTTAACCAATTTGTATATTTGTACATATTCGTAATTTGTAACAATTAATAACCCACCAATTTAGTATGTATTAACATTGTATAGCATATATAAATCCTGTCAAGGCCGAGTCTGTGAATAAAAAAAGCCCGCGCCGCTTGAGCGGACAGGCTTTGAACATTTAATTACTGCGCGCGTTTCTGATCGGCCATTGCTTTCAGGCCGTCATACAGGCTTTCCTTGTACGGATCAAGTTTTTCGCCTGCATCGATCAATTTCATCGCTTCCCCGAAATACTTGACCGTAGACAGGATTTTCAGCTTCGGAATCTTTTTCTCCGGCGGAACAGGCACGGTGTCAAGTCCGATGATTTCCTTGATCCAGCCATCCGCTTGTATCTCCGCCGATTTCTTCATCGACGTCAGCACCAGATGAGCGAACAGCGCCCGCATTGAAAGCAATTTTTTTTCAAAACAGCTGTCAACCGCCTCCAAAAACGTTTTGCCGCTGGCGCACTCATCGTCGAACAGCAAGCCGTCTTTTCCTTCAACCGAACCGATGATGCCGAAGGCTTTTGCTTCCTCGTCGTCTCCCTGCCGGCGCTTATCGATCGTCGCGCATTCCACGCCGAGCAGAGAAGCAATCGGTCCGCTGTGCTTGGCTTCGTTGAAATCCGGCGCCACCACCACGAGATTCTTCAGATCGTAATTCTCAATGATGTGGCGCGCGAAAATCGGCTTGGCGCGCAAGGTGTCCACGCGCACGATCGTCTCGTCGAAAAAGCCATGCAGCT
>JAZDPK010000061.1:0-11368 GCA_043797615.1 Parcubacteria group bacterium | reverse complement strand
GCTGGCGAGCGGTTCGTTGTTCAGCGTGACTTCGGCGCCGGACGGGGCGGTGCTGATTACGAGCGCGCCGGTTTTTTGCACTTGATTTTTCTTGAAATTATAGCGGTAGCCGGCAGTGTAGAGGATGAGGATCGGCGCGGCAACGAGGAACAGGACGATTAGGCCGATGGCAATGCCGCGGCGGAGGTTGATGTTCATATGTTTGGTTGAATTAAAGCATAGATCCTTATCGCCAGCATAGCAAAAACCGCGCAATTATTCAATGATCGGCCGTTGACTGCCGCCCTTTATTTTAATTCGCGGATATGATAAGCTGATATTATAAAAAACGGAAAAACATAAAAACCGAAAAACGAAATACGCAAAATCGCATTTGGGATACGGGCGAATATTATTCGCCCCTACAATTCATTGTGAATAATTCATAAATCGTTTCATATGTCTAAATTCATCATCGAAGGCGGACACAAATTGAAAGGCGAGATAGAGGTGTACGGCGCGAAGAACAACGCGCAGATCATGCTGCCGGTTTCTTTGCTTTCGACCGAACCGATCACGTTAAAGAACGTTCCGCGCATCGACGGCGTGGAAAAGTCTTTGGAATTGCTGCGCGATCTGGGCGCGGTGGTCATAGACAAGGGGCGCGAGTTGACGATCAGCACGGACAAAGTGAACAAAATCGAATTAGACAGGCACATCGCCGACAAGTTCCGCACGTCGGTCATGTTCGTCGGTCCTTTGCTCGCCAGGTTCAAAGAAGTGAAGTTTCCGCATCCGGGCGGCTGCGTCATCGGCGCGGCGGGTCGGCCGATCGATTTGTTTCTCGAAGGATTCGAAGCGCTCGGCGCGAAAGTTGAGATTAAAGATTCTCATTACCATATAACCGCGAAAAAACTGACCGGCGCAAACTATTTTTTCACGACCGTGGCCGTCACCGCCACGCAGAGCATGATGATGACCGCTTGCTTGGCCGAAGGAAAAACCATTCTGCGCAATTGCGCCATGGAGCCGGAAGTCGCGGCGCTGGCCGAATATTTGAATTCGCAAGGCGCGAAAATAGGCGGCGCCGGCACGCCGACGATCGAGATCGACGGCGTGGAAAAATTAAGCGCCGGCGTCTGCGAGATAATTCCAGACCGCGTTGAAGCCGGCTCGTTCGCGCTCATGGCCGCGGCCACCGATTCGGAAATGAAAATAACGCATTGTAATCCGGAGCATATCCGCAATCTGCTCGTTGTCTTCGACAAGATCGGCGTCAAATACGAGGAAGGGGCCGATTGGCTGTTGATAAAGGAATCGAAAAACATTAAATCTTACGACATAAAAACGCACGAGTATCCCGGCTTTTCAACCGATTTGCAGTCGCCTTACATCGTTTTAATGACGCAGGCGAAAGGATCTTCGCTTGTCCAAGAAACGATTTACGACCGCCGTCTGCTTTGGGTCGACATGCTGTCGCAGATGGGCGCGAACATCGTGATGTGCGATCCGCACCGCGTGGTGGTGAACGGGCCGACGAAATTGCGCGGGAAAAAGCTGATCAGCCCGGACATCCGCGCCGGCATCGCGCTCGTGATCGCCGCCTTGGTCGCCGAAGGCACGACGGAGATCGATAATATTTATCAGCTTGACCGCGGCTACGAAAAGATCGAGGAGAGATTGAAAGCGGTGGGAGCGGATATTCAAAGAGTGGAATAAGTTCAAAACTCAAAGCACAAAGTCAAAAATAAATTTAAAATATAAAATTTAAAACTCAAATTAAATCTTATGTCAGATAATGTTAAATCGAAAAAGAGGAAAGTTTTTACTGTAATAATTTCGTCGATTGTTTTATTGGCGGTTTTTTTCGGCGCCGGATTTGTTTTCGGCAAACTGACGACCGGAAAAATAAATTTCAAAATAAATCCGTTAATGTACCAGGAAACGGCGCTGCCGGAACTTTTCAAAAATCCGCTGACCGAGCAGGTGTGGGGCATCATTAGGAGCAGCTATGTGGACCGCGCGAAGATTGACGAGCAGAAATTGTTCTACGGCGCGTTGAAAGGCTTTGTCGCCGGGCTTGGCGATCCGTATTCCGTTTTCCTGGATCCGGAATTGACCGCGTCCTTTGAAACCCAGATTAACGGCGAGTTCGAAGGCATTGGCGCGGAAATCGCGGTCAAAGACAATATCCTCACCGTGGTCGCGCCCTTGCCCGGCACGCCGGCGGAGCTTTCCGGCCTGATGGCGGGCGACAAGATCTTCGCCATCGACGGCAAAGACACGAGCGGCCTGACTTCCGACCAGGCGGCCAAATTCATCCGCGGGCCGAAAGGCACGGTCGTTACCTTGCTTATCGTGCGCGGCGCGGACAATCCGAAGGAAATAAAAGTCACCCGCGACGTTATTAAATTGAAAAGCGTTGAATGGAAATTGCGGCCGGACAATATCCTGCACATCAAGTTCACGTCGTTCAACGCCGACTCGATGCAGGTTTTCGCGAAAATCGCAGCGGCCGTTTCGAAAAACAAGCCGCAAGGAATTATTCTCGACATGCGCAACAATCCGGGCGGCTTGCTCGACACCGCGGTGGACGTCGCTTCGCTTTGGTTAGAAAATAAAACCGTTGTTTCCGAGCAATTCGGCAGCGGCCGCGAAGTGAAATACACCGCCGGCAACAGCGCGCCGTTCAAAAACATCAAAACGGTCGTTCTGATCAACGAAGGCAGCGCTTCGGGCGCGGAAATCGTGGCCGGCGCGTTCAAGGACTACGGCATCGCCAAGCTGGTCGGAAAGAAGAGCTTTGGCAAGGGGAGCGTGCAGGAGCTGAAGGATCTGCCCGACGGCTCGGCTTTGAAAATCACGGTCGCCAGCTGGCTGACTCCGCTCGGCGGCACGATCAACGGCACGGGCGTGGCGCCGGACGTGGAAGTGGATTACACGCCGGAGGATTTGAAAAAGAAAAAGGATCCGCAGTTGGATAAGGCGGTGGAAATCCTGCATAACGGAAAAACGTAAAAACGGAAAAACCGAAATAGCCATAATTTAACGTTCAGGCGAGTTTGATTAAACCCGCATAATTTCCCTTTCAGGCGAGTTTGGCCAAACTCGCCTGAAAGGGATGAAATTATATGAAAATAATCTTAATCAAGAACGTCAGCAAGCTCGGCAAGGCCGGCGAAATCAAGGAAGTGCCTGAAGGCTACGGCCGGAATTTTCTCCTGCCGCAGGGATTGGCCATGATCGCGACGGAAAAGAATCTCCGCATTAGAAAGCAGGAAGAGATGAGCGCCGCTTCGAACGACAAAAAGAAAGCCGAAGCGCCGGATCAGCTCGTGCAAAAATTGAAAACAGTCATTCTCAATTTCGACGAGAAAGCGGACGGCAAAGACACTTTTTTCGCCGGCATCACCAAGGAGAAAATCGTCCAGGCGCTCCGCAAACGGAACATTCCATTAAAACCGAAGCAAATCGCATTGGAAAAACCGATCAAGAAGCCCGGTGATTATAACATCAATGTTGAATTGCCTGGCGGGCTGAAAGGCGAGTTCAGAGTCATTGCGAAAAAGATCAGCGCGTAATTATCTTTTTAAAATAAACAGCCGTCAAGATTTAATTCTTGAGGCTGTTTTTTTGATTTATTGATTTTTTAATTTATTATTTTTTTTATATTCTCCACCCCGTCAGTCGAATAGTTCAGAAAGCCGTTCATCGCCGCTTCGGCGAACCAGCCGCTGTTTAGCCAGTCGAAGAGCCATTCCCCGGCAAAGGCCGGATTTTCCTGGTCGATTCCCGCGCCGATGGACGCTATCCAGCGCCGATTGAATTTTTCCTGCGATCCGATCGGCTCGGACATCACGATCGGCAGGCCCAGGCTGGCGTAGAAGCTCAGTTCGCTCGGTTTGGTCCAGAGAATGTCGGTGGTCGCGAGGGCGCGGTTGAATTTTTTGAAATATTCCGTTTTATTCGGGTTGACGATGATGCCGATGTTTCGTTTGAGAAAAGCGGACAGCCCGAGTTTTGCGATTTCTTTGCGGAAATATCGGTTGACGCGGTTGTGGATGCCGGCGACCAGGATGATTCTGATTTTATTTTTTCTTATTTTCGTTTGCAATCCTTTGACGATCTCGATTCCCAGCTCGCGCTGGGCGCCGGCGCCGCCGACCGCGAACATGAGCGTCAGCGGATGATGTTTTTTGCGCGGAAAATTATTCGCGCCCAGGTGGTGGGCGATCGTTTCGCGGAATTGATTCGCGTAGATTTTTTTCGGGTCGAGGTTGAAGAGGCGAGCGCCGAGATTCTTTTTTATTTTTTTGTTTTTCGCTCCGCCGATCAGCTCGTCCGGCAGGGGAAAGCCGGTCAGAAAAATATTTTCTTCTTTGACGCCGTAGCAGATCAGGCGTTCCTTGACCCGCTCGGTCGGGGCGAAGTATTTTATCCGGCTTTGCCGCGGACAGAGCGGCGCCCAGGCGCGGCTCACGTCCGTGTCGGTCGCCACGCAATAGATGTCGCCCGGATACTGCCAGATTTCCGCCAGGAACGCGGGAATGAAAAAAGTGGAAACGATAGGCAACGCCTGCCCGCCGGAGCCTTGGCGAAGGCGGGGTTTTTTTCCCAGGGTAGCGATCACATGCGTGCCCCATTTTTTTCGTTTGCTGAGCGCGTAGGTTGCTCGCACTTGGAGCGTGGGAGCGGATTCGTCGCGTTTCGGATAAAAAGGCTTTATTTCCTGCAGCTTGTCGAAAATGTCCCAGGCGATGCCGCCGACCATTGGGAAATTTTTAAAGCGCGAAAAGAATTCGTAAGTTTTCCGGCTTTCAAGCCAGATTTTCCGGTCGGACGACGGGATGCCGGCGTAGGAATTGGCGTTGATGATTTTTCCCTGATTCGCCAGCCGGGCCAGGGGATAAGCCGCGCGCAGATGGCCGTAGCCCATGTCGACGGCGATGAGGTGGATTTTTTTGTTTGAGGTTGTTTTTGCCATATTTTGACTGATAATTAAATTTTATCACAAAATCGTTAAAATAGAAAATCAATAAATACCCTTTGACTAAATTAAAAATTTACGATAGAATGGAAGCACTGAATCATTTTGTGATTCGTATATTTGTAAATTTGTATTTATTCGTAATTTGTAACCGATCGGGGATCGCCCAGTACCAGATGTCGCATCTGCTCCATCGGTACCGGGCAGGTCTAATGGTAGCCTGCCTGCCGGCAGGCAGGGACACCACCCTTTTCCGCCGAAGGCGGATCCGCCTCTGGCGGAGGAGGTGGTTATCCGAAAAAAAAATGTTTCAAACATACATATTAAAAAGCAATAAGGATGGCATTCGGTATATTGGGAGCGGAGAAAACGCGTTAGAAAGGTTAAACCGTCATAATAGAGGCGATTATCAGTTTACGAAAGGTCATCGTCCTTGGAAGTTAATTCACGTTGAGGATTATTCAACGCGATCAGAAGCCATAAAAAGAGAAAAATTTTTAAAATCTGGTCAAGGCAGGAGATGGTTAGATTCACAAAATATTTATTAATTTATTTATTCGGGGATCGTCTAATGGTAGGACACCACCCTTTGGAGGTGGTTATCCTGGTTCGAATCCAGGTCCCCGAGCTTAGAATGACAATTCATACACCCTTTTTCGCCGAAGGTGAATCCGCCTCTGGCGGAGGAGGTGGTTATCCTGGTTCGCCTGCCTCGCCGTAGCGTAAGCGGAGGCCGGGAATCCAGGTCCCCGAGCTTAGAATGATAATTCATACACCCTTTTTCGCCGAAGGTGAATCCGCCTCTGGCGGAGGAGGTGGTTATCCTGGTTCGCCTGCCTCGCCGTAGCGTAAGCGGAGGCCGGGAATCCAGGTCCCCGAGCCAAATTAAATTCGTAAAGCGACCCGTTTGGGTCAATATACTTAAACAAACGAGCCGAGCTCGTTTGTTTTGATTATTGTATTTATTTCTGTTATAGCATATAATTGTACTGGAAGTAACCTTTAAGGTATACAATAGTAAACATATGGCTAAAAAGCCATCAAAAGGCGAATATTTAGAGGTCTTGTTAAGATCAACAAAAACCATCTTTTCGATCAAAGATGTGGCTTTGTTGTGGAGCGAAGAAAGAGAGCGGAAAGTGGCATCGAGATTGAATAAATACGCCAAGTCCGGGAAGTTAATCAGATTGCGGCGCGGCTTTTACGCCAAAGACGAAAATTACGATCGTTTTGAATTGGCGACGAGAATCTACACTCCATCTTATATCAGCTTTGAAACGGTGTTGACTCGGACCGGAATAAATTTCCAAATGTATGAGAGTATTTTTGTCGCAACGTATGTCACGAGAGAAATCAATGTCGCGGGGCAAAAAATTTCGTTTATACGCATGAAGGATTACGCGTTAAGCAATACGGTCGGCATCGAGCATCAAAATGGCGTCGCCATCGCGACCAAGGAAAGGGCGTTTTTGGATAGAATATATATAAGCAAAGATTATCATTTCGATAATTTGAATGTTTTGGATTGGGATAAAGTTTTCCAAATTTTACCGGCCTACAATAATAAAGCGATGGAAAAAAGAGTTAATTATTATTTTAAAAATCATAAAAATTCAAAGGTATGACCGTTGATTACTCAAAACACAAAAACATATTGTTGCAGATTTTAAAGGATATCTATTCCGATGCTTCCATCGCCCCACATTTGGGTTTTAAAGGCGGAACAGCCGCTTTGTTGTTCTACGGGCTGGATAGAGGTTCTTTTGATTTGGATTTTGATTTATTGGATGAAAGCAAAGAACAGATAGTTTTTGAAAAAATTCAAAAGATTGCCGAAAGTTATGGCAAGGTCATCGATTCAAAAATCAAAAAATTCAATTTATTGAATATTGTTGCATACGACGCCAAATCGCAAAACATTAAAATAGAAGTTAGCAGAAGATATTCAGGTTCAAGGTTTGAAGTAAAAACTTTATTGGGTATTTCCATGCTGGTCATGGTGAAGGAAGACATGTTTGCCCACAAATTGATGGCAATGCATGAGCGGATCGGCAAAACGAGCCGGGATGTTTATGATGTCTGGTACTTTTTGAAAAATAATTGGCCGATCAACAAGGAAATAGTTGAGAAACGATCCGGCGTTTCTTTTAAGGAAGCTTTGCGGAAATGCGTTGAACAAATGGAAAAAACGGAGAATCGCGATTTGTTGGTCGGTTTGGGAGAGTCGCTGACTGAACCGCAGAAAGATTGGGCCCGGGCCAAATTAAAGGCGGAAACCATTTTTTTGCTCAAAGCTCGGTTGGAGAGCGAGAAATAAAACTATGCCGAAGGAAATCGCTATGAATTCAGACTTAACATTCATCACAAACAAGAAAGGGCAAAACCTCAAAGAAAGATTTGAGGTTTTAATCAAAGACACGAAATTTTTTGATTGTTTGGTGGGTTATTTTTATACTAGCGGTTTTCACGCTATTTATAAATCACTTGAAAATACTGAAAAAATCAGAATTCTTATAGGTATTAGCACAAATCCTCAAACTTACGAACTGATACAAAAAGCAAAAGCCGCTGAGCAGGCTTTTTTTCGATTTTCTTGCGCTGAAACAAAAGAAAAAGTAGGCGAAATAATTGAGAATGAATTGGAAAATGCCGAAGACAGCCAAAAAGTAGAAGAAGGAATTTGTAAATTCATTGATTGGATAAAATCAGGCAAATTGGAGATTCACGCATATCCATCGGAAAGAATCCATGCCAAAGTCTACATCATGACTTTTAGCGAAAGTGACAGGGATAAAAATAGGGTTATCGTCGGATCCAGCAATTTCACGCAGGCCGGCCTCGTTGATAATCTGGAATTTAATGTCGAGCTAAAAAACCGAGCCGACTATATTTTTGCTTTTGATAAATTTAAAGAACTTTGGAAAGATTCCATTGATGTTGGCGAAAAATATGTCGAAACAATTCGCACAAAGACCTGGTTGAATGACACTATTACTCCATACGAGTTATATCTGAAATTTTTGTATGAATATTTCAAGGACGATTTAAGCCAGCAAGATGAGATGTTTCTAAAATATATACCTGAAGAATTCATGAAGCTTGCATACCAGGAACAAGCGGTGTTAAATGCCAAAAAGATACTTGAAGAATACGGCGGAGTGTTTGTTTCCGATGTTGTCGGCCTTGGCAAAACATATATAGGTTCGATGCTGGCCGGCCAATTAGACGGTAGAACACTAGTCATCGCCCCGCCGTCGATGATTGACAAGAAAAATCCAGGATCATGGTCGAATGTTTTACTTGATTTTAGAATATCCGCAGAATGCGAATCCATAGGCAAGTTGGACGAGATAATGGAAAGAGGCGTTGAAAAATTTCAAAACATTATCATTGACGAAGCTCATCGTTTTAGGACGGAGAACAACGCTACCTATGAAAAATTGGCAAAGATTTGCCGCGGCAAGAGAATTATTTTGGTAACAGCCACGCCGTACAACAACCATCCGAAAGATATTTTAAGCCAAGTCAAGCTTTTTCAAAAATCGCGCAAAAGCACGATTCCAAACTTGCCGGATTTGGAAAAATTTTTTGGCGGACTCGAGCGAAAATTAAAAGGTCTTGACCGCAAAAATGACAACGAAGAATATATTAGGATCACAAAAGAAAACGCCAAAGAGATCAGAGAAAAAGTTTTAAAATATTTGATGGTTCGCCGGACCCGCTCGGAAATCAGCAAATATTTTGCCGAAGATCTCATTAGTCAAAAATTAAGATTTCCCGATGTTAAGAAGCCCGAGCCCATTTTTTACAAACTTAATGACAAAGAAGATTCAATATTCGTTAAAACGATTGAATTGATCGCAAACAAATTCAAATACGCTCGGTATACCCCGATGCTGTATTATAAGGGCGGGATAAGCCAGCCGGAGAAATTAGCGCAGAGAAACATGGGCAAGTTCATGAAAATATTGCTCATTAAAAGATTAGAGAGCAGTTTTTTCGCGTTCCGCAATTCCGTTGATCGTTTTATGAATTCTTACACCTTGTTTTTGTCTGAATTGGAAAAAGGCAATGTGTATGTCAGCAAAAAATATATCAATAAAATTTTTGAATTTCTTGAGGATGACAACGATGAAGCGATTGAACGGCTGATCAGCGAAAACAAAGCGGAAAAATTTCCAAGCAAGGATTTTAAATCCAAATTGAAGAAAGATTTGCAAAACGATCTTGATATTTTGAAAGAGATACATTCGATGTGGTCTAATGTAAAGAGAGATCCCAAGCTTATCGCTTTTATTGAAAATTTGTCCACTGACCCGATTTTAAAAAAGAATAAGCTAATCATCTTTACTGAATCAAAAGAAACCGCAGATTACCTCTTTAAAAATATAAAAGAAAAAGTTTCAAGTCAGATCATTTGTTTTACCGGCGGTTCCAGTGAAGCGGAAAGAGCGCAAGTGATTGAAAATTTCGACGCCAAGGCCAGATTTCCAAAAGATGCTTATCGCATTCTTATTTGCACTGAAGTTTTGGCTGAAGGCGTTAACTTGCATCGATCCAATGTGGTGATAAATTATGATATTCCGTGGAATCCTACTCGCATGATGCAAAGAGTCGGCCGTATTAATCGCGTTGATACTAAATTTAATGAAATTTACACCTATAATTTTTTCCCGACAAAACAAGGCAATGATCAAATTAAATTGCGTGAAGCAGCCGAAGCCAAGATTAATGCTTTTCTTTCATTACTCGGTGGGGACGCTCATCTTTTAACTGAAAATGAGCCAATCGGTTCTCATGAATTATTCAATCGCTTAACTTCGGAGAAATTTATTACAGGCGAGGACGAGAGCGAAGAAAGCGAATTAAAGTATTTGCATGTAATTAAGGATTTGCGGGAAAAACAGCCTGATGTATTTCAAAAAATCAAGATATTGCCAAAGAAAGCGAGAACGGCCAAGGCGGATAAAAAAATGCATAGCCACCTTGTTACTTATTTTCGTCGCGGCAAAGTGCAAAAATTTTATATTGCCGGTATTGGCAATGAATCTCAAGAATTGGATTTCATGACCGCAGCAAAAATTTTAGAATCTACGGAAAATACAAGAAAAGAAAAAACGGATAATAATTTTTATAGCTTGTTGGAGGAGAATAGAAAAGCTTTTATTCTGTCTACGACTGAAGAATTGCCTGAAGCAAAATTGAGAGGCGGCCGAGACAGCGCTACGCAGATTTTAAAAATATTGAAAGCCACGATGAAAGATCGTCGAGCATTCACCGAAGAACAGGATTTGTATCTTAAAAAAGTTATTGTACAGCTTGTAGAAGGCGGATTGCCCAAACAAACAACAAAAGTTACATTTCAAGCGCTAAACAATGAGATTCAAAACGGCATAAACCCGTTGCGTATTCTGGGCATACTTGAAACTAATATTTCTAATAGACTTCTTGGCGAACACTTTGCTGAAACCGGTATTGGAAATACTGGAAAGCGTGAAGTGATTTTGTCAGAGCTTTTGACAAAATAGATATTATGCAGAAAGCGCAAGCGCAAAATATTGTCAGAGAAACTTTTGAAAACGCTTTTAACGAAGAGCGTTTTAGGCATTTCGTGCGCAACTTGCTCAACCTTAAGCATGATGATGAAGAAGATAAACATCCAAACAGCGGACAATTCATTCCCACGGCTTTTCGGGCGTATATTAATACCTTAAAGAGAATTGGAAAATATTTCGATGGCGAACATGAAATAGATATTCTTATTGTTCAGCTTAAAAAATTTACCTCTCTGGAACGAGCTCGCACTGCTCAAAGAAATTTTATTGCTCGATATCTAAACGGAAGCCACGGCGGAAAAATGAAAGATGCTGCGCTGGTTGCTTTTGTTTCGCCTGATGAAATTGATTGGCGGTTTTCGCTGATCAAAATGGATTATAAGTTCGTTGAGGGTAAAAACGGAAAAACAAAAGTCAAGGAAGAATTTACTCCGGCTCGCCGGTGGTCTTTTCTGGTTGGACCAAACGAGCATAGCCATACAGCAAAAGCGAAATTGGCTCCGATAATCGAGGATGAAAGCGTTATTACATTGGCACGGCTGGAAGAAGCATTTAATATCGAAAAGGTTACCAAGGAGTTTTTTGAAAAATATCGTGATTTATTTTTGCGGGTAAAAGAAAGTTTGGATGACTTGGTTGAAAAAGATAAAAAATTAAAACAAGATTTTGAAGAAAAAAGCGTTAATACCGCGGATTTTGCAAAAAAGTTATTAGGCCAGATTGTTTTTTTGTATTTTTTGCAAAAGATAGGGTGGTTGGGCGTGGACCAGGGGAAGGAGTGGGGCAGGGGGGCGTAGGGGGTGTTGGGCGATTTGTTGGTACTTTCTATGATTGCCTATAGAGGTTG
>JAZDPK010000052.1:0-34883 GCA_043797615.1 Parcubacteria group bacterium | reverse complement strand
CGCATGGCTTGCATGCTGAGTAATTATTTTAGGGAGAATTTATTTAAACAAACTATTTTAGGCGGGAGTAATCTATTCGTTTTCCGAACCGGCCGTATATTTCCAAAAATGCGGGCTGATATTTTGAAATCGCGAGTCGGTGCGAATGAATGCTTGGTAAGGCAAATTTTTATCTTGTTTTTCTCCAATATAAATATATAGCGGATATGGATAATATAGGAAAATTCCATTCAACAAATTTATTCTAACCTTATTGTCATTACTGCTCCAAAATTTCATCCAATCATTGAAATTCCAGTTATCATGATAAAATCCGGGGCAAATGATTGTTTTGTCGCTGAATCCGACCAACCAGGGGGAATAAAGGCTGTTGGTCACAAGTATAACGGAATTTTTTTTCAATTTGTCATTCGAACTTTTAATCTCACTCAATTCACTCGCGGAGACCTGGGGTTTTTGCAAATAAACCGTTATTCCCAATTTGGCGGTAAAGGCGAATAAAAGCATCAACGCGCAGATTATATATACCCGATCGCTTAAAAAGTTTTTTATCAACGTGAATAAAACCGGAGCGGAAAAAACAATAAGGAAAACGTCGAATAATATTAAAAAACGGTGCTGGTAAATGAATGCGAATGACGTTAATATGAACAAGCCGACGATAATGCAATATAAAATAGTCAAATGATCATTTGTTGAGCTGTTTTTTTTGCCCCATATTTTAGCGTAAATTATTCCAATGAGCGCATAAGGCAACAAAATGTAGATGTTCTGATAAAATGTTTCAGGCGATATGAACGTCCCTTTCATTTTTGGAATTTCATAAAATACGAAGCTGCTGGCAAGCCCTTTGTGTTCCAAAATGTAAAAATTAAAAATATCGATAAAATATTGCAGTTTCAAAATCGCAATGAATATCGCCGCGCCCAGCAAAAGCAGGGCAATAAAAATTACATTTTTTCGGATGTTCCTTTTCTTGAACAATATCTGCAAAACATATATTGCAAAGAAAATCGACAATGCAAAAGCGAGAATGATGAATGTCGGCGGATGGATCAAAAGCCCGACAACGCCGGTGAAAATCGACAGGAATGAACCCTTGAAGATCAGCGCCAGCGTAAAAATCAAAAAAGCAAGAGAAAGAAGCTGCTGTCCGAACATCCACCAATAAGCTTGAAACTGCGTCATTGACACCGCGAACAGAAATACCGCAATGGTCGCGATCGCGAACCCGTTCTTTATTTTCAATGATCGCAATAAGGCATAAATGCCGCCGGCGATCAAAAGCTGGGATAATATGTATATGAAATAAATCGACTCGAGCGCTGGCAATCCCAAGGCATAAGAAGAAAATACATTCAAATAGAAAGGCGTGAAAGCATTGAATAAGGCGTTCGAGTAATTGAAATAACTTAAATAAAATCCAGTATCATAGCCGAGCGGCGTTTCGCCGAAGCGGATAAATGGCAATAATCTTGATATTACTATCAGCGCTATGCTGAAGATGAGAACATAAGCGAAGATGATGTTTTGCCTTTTTTTATCCGTTGTCGCGTCGGGCTTGCTGTTTTCATTTCTTTTTTTTAAGTAAAATACCGCGCAAAATACAATCAAAGCATACAATATGTATATGATTTTATAATTCCAGGTCAGACTGTGCGGCATTAAAAAAACGATTAGCGCGATATAAACAACGCCAAACCACCATTGTTTCATGTGTTTCATGAATAAGATTAAACGCCGGAAAAAAAAGAGCATTTTTTTGTTTTAAAATTTTTATTTTTGGATTTTGTTTAGCGCGTTTTGCAGCGCTTCGGCGACGACATCGATCTGCGCTTCTGATAAGTTGTTGAAAAAAGGCAGCGCGATCGTGCGTTCCGAAATTCTTTCCGTGATCGGAAAATCGCCGTACTTGTAGCCGAAAGCATTTTGATAAAACGGCTGCAAATGGATCGGCGTGAAATAGTTGCTGCAGCCGATCCCCTCTTTTCGCAGTTCGTCCAGAACAAAATCGCGGTCTTTTTGCGAATATGAATCAGTTAAACGAATCACGTAAACGAACCAGCTGATTTTTTTGTTGTCTTCTTTCTGCGGTAAAATTATTTCGTTGATTTCTTTCAGCTTTTCATTGTATGATTCAGCGACTTTCGTTCTTTTGTCCAGCATTTCTTCAATCCTCTGCAATTGAGCCAGGCCGAGAGCGCAGTTGATGTTGCTCAAACGGTAATTGTATCCCAGTCTTTCGTGCTGCAGCCAGCTATCATGACCTGAGCCCGTCGAATGGTCTTCTCCCCTGCCCTGATTGCGCATGCTGCGGCACAGCTTATAAATATTTTCATCGTCGGTAACGATCATTCCGCCTTCGCCCGTTGTCATCTGTTTGTTCGGATAAAATGCGAACACGGCGCAATCGCCGAAAGCGCCTGTTTTTTTCCAGCCGTTTTCTTTTGTCGAGTATTCCGCGCCCACCGCTTCGCACGCGTCTTCTATTATACTCAATTTAAATTCATCTGCCAAGTTTTTTATCGCATCCATATCGCACGGCCGGCCGAAAACGTGCACCGGCAGGATCGCTTTGATGCTTTTGTCTTCGTTTTTCGCTTTGATTATCGCCGCTTCCAGTTTATTAACATCGATGTTGAAAGTTTTCTCGTCAATGTCGACGAAAATCGGAATCGCTCGTTCAAACAGCAGGCAATTGGCCGAAGCGATGAAGCTGAACGGCGTGGTGAAAACATAATCATTGTCTTTGATGTCGAGCGCTTTGACGCACAGGTGCAGGCCGCTGGTGCCGCTGTTTACGGCCACCGCGTATTTCGTTCCGACGTAGGCGGCGAACGCTTTTTCAAATTCAGGAAGTACCGGACCCATGCTTAGATTCGGCGTATTTAAAACGTCCATTACTTTTTGTTTTTCAAAATCGGTGATGTCGGGACTGGACAAGGGAATGGTCTGCATAAGCTAAATTTTATAAATCATAACGCCGCCGAACGTTAAAACAATTTGAATTATTATAAGTATAAACCAAATTTTTCTTTGCGACAAGCCTTTTAACAGCAATTGGTCGTAAATGTGCGTGCGATCTCCGGCCATAAGCGGTTTGCGGTTTAATTTTCGGCGGATCATTACTACTGTCATGTCGATGATCGGTATTCCCGCGATTAGAATGACGGCCAACAAATCAAATAAACTATTCGGTCTAATGGAAATTATTATCATCAAACCGGTTAAAAAACCGATCAGGCCGCTGCCCGCGTCGCCGAGAAAAATCTTCGCAACGTGGAAGTTGTAAGGCAAAAATCCGAGCAGTGACGCCAGCAAGAAACCGGCGACAACGGTCAATAAAATATTCGCGTTTTGAATTCCGATTAACAAAAAGCCGACGCTTGAAACGATCGAAAGGCCGGCGCAGAGTCCGTCCATGCCGTCGATCATGTTCAACGCGTTGACGGAATAAGCGATGATTAGAATGGCGATAACGGCTCCGATTAGCGCGACGGGAATCAGTAAAAAGTTTATTCCGGCCAAAACGATGATTAAACCTGATAAAAGATGCAAAATGAGCCTGGTAAGCGGCTTTAATTTTTTAACGTCGTCGTACAATCCGGTGAAAAATATTATCGCGCCGCCGATGATGATTCCGGCGACTTGACTGATTTGAAATCGGATTTCCGGCAAAATAAAATTGTATACAATAATGCCAATTATAATTGCAAGGATAATTGCCGCGCCGCCGAAACGGGGAGTTGAAACTTTATGGATTTTCAACGGATCATTGTCCGCTTTGTCCATTATATTGGATTTTCTGGCGAACTTGATCGCCAGAGGAGTACATATCAATGACGTCAAAAAAACAATCAACAAGAGCCAAGTATTCATAAAGATAATTGTTAGATGTTGGAAATGAGAAGTTGGAAAACATTTGAAATCCTTCTAATCTCTCATTTCTAACCGCCAACTTCGCACAATAGTATTTTTGAAGACGCGCCTTTGTGAATTTCCGTTTCCGCGACTTTCACGCAACCCATTTTTTCGTAGAATTTTTGCGCACCGATCAGGCAGCATCCGACGATTATTTTAAATTTTGATATATTTCTATTGTTAAATTCTTGTTTCAATTCGTCGAACAACATTTTGCTGGCGCCTTGGCCGCGGAATTTCTCAATAACCGCGATGCTGAGCAGCTCCGCCTCGGGCAATCCCTCAATTTTCTCATTCGCTCCGTAATTCATGGTTTCAAATATTTTTTTTAACGTTTTGGGAGAAAAAACTTTTAAAAACAATAAAAACGACGCGTTAAACCAGAATTTTTTCAGGAAAAACTTATAAAATCGTTTGACGTTGTCAACGCCGGACACGAAACCGATTGTTTCATCGCCTTCCTGCGCGACAAATAAAATTCCGCCCGGATATTTTGCCAGCGCTTTGTATAAAATGTTCAGAATGCCGATGCCGAGCAATCCCAAAAAACTTTCGGTTAGGCAGGTTTTATGGAGTCGGGCGATTTGATGGCAATCGGTTAAATTGGCAAAGCGTATATTCATAAATTAAATTTTCTTGAAATTTTTTTTAGGAATTTTTTTAGGGCGAGCTTGATCAAGCTCGCCTGAACGAAAATTCATCTATTCAATAATATCTCAATAATCCTCTCCGACGCTTTGCCGTCCCACATTTTCGGCGCTTGGCCGGTTTTCCATTTGTTGTTCAGCGCGTTCATTCCGTGCCGGATAATGTCGTCGGTTTCAATGCCAACCAATTCGTTCGTGCCTTCTCGTACCGTGACCGGTCGTTCCGTGTTTTTTCTTAAAGTTAAGCACGGAATATTCAAAATGGTCGTCTCTTCCTGAATGCCGCCGGAATCGGTCAGTATGAATTTGGCATGGCTCATCAGATTTAAAAATTCCAGATACGGCAGCGGATTGATGTAGTTCACCGCGTTGCCGAGAATCAAGTTGGAATTTTGCTCCAAGTCGATGTAGTTGAAATATTTTTGGTAATTGAAAAACTCGATCATTTTTTTCGTCCGCGGATGGCTGGTGAAGAGAACCGGGATCGATTCGGAAATTTTGAGAAGAGCCGTTAAGATTTTTTCAAAAGTTTCCTTGTCGTCGACATTGCTCGGACGATGCAGAGTGACTAAGACGTAATCAGGCTGGCTTAATTTAATTTTCGACGAACCCGCGGCAATGTTCTTGAATTTCAACAAGGTGTCGATCATCACATTGCCGACAAAATGGATTTTTTCGTCCGCAATCCCCTCTTTGCGCAGATTTTCGTTCGCGTCTTCGCAGTGCGTGAAAAGAAAATCGGACAGCGAGTCGGTGACGATGCGGTTTATTTCCTCGGGCATTGTCCGATCCCAGCTGCGCAAGCCGGCTTCGATATGCGCGATTTTTATGTTCAATTTGGCGGCCACGATCGCGCAAGCCAGGGTGGAGTTGACGTCGCCCACGACGACGATAACATCGGGTTTGTGCTCGAGGCAACTTTTCTCGAAGGCGATCATGATTTTCGCGGTCTGTTCCGCATGGCTGGCCGAACCAACGCCGAGAAAGATGTCCGGCTTCGGCAGATTCAAATCAGTAAAAAAAACGTCCGACATGGCAAAATCATAATGCTGGCCAGTATGCAAAAGCATCGGTTCGATTTCCGAATGGGCTTTCATCGGTGCGAAAAGCGGTGCGATCTTCATGAAATTGGGCCGCGCGCCCGCCACTAATATAATTTTCATTTGGTTATATTTAACAGCATTTGATGCAGTTTTTCCGCGATTCGGTGCCGTTCGAAATTTTCCATCACGTATTTCCGCGCGTTTTTTCCATAGGTTTCCAGCATTGTCCTGTCGTTATAGAAATTTAGGACCAAATCGGCCAGTGCTTGCGGATTTTCCGGCTCGACAAACACGCCGGCCCCGGCTTTCTCCACCACTTCGCGGATCACGCCGTCGATCGCCACGATCGTCGGTCTTTCAACAGCCATGTAATCGAATACTTTATTCGGATAAACGGTTTTAAACGCTTCGTGTTTTTCCAAAATGGCGAGGCAAACATCCGCCGCTCGGCAGATTTCCGGCATTCTTTCTTTCGGCTGGGCGTTGATCAGCATCACGTTGTTAATATCGTAACTGTTTTTCAAATCGATCAATTCTTTTTTCTTCTTTCCGTCGCCAATCAATAAAAACATTATATCATTATTTTCTTTTAAAATCCTGGCGGCATCAATCACAGTATGGAGGCTGTTCGCTTGGCCGTGGCTGCCCGCGTACATGATAACGAATTTATTTCCCAAATCGAATTCCGCGCGAAAATCATTGTTCTTCCCGCCCGGTTGGAACATGTCCGTGTCAACGCCGTTTTGGATCAAATGGATTTTATCTTCCGGAATGTTGAAACCGAGCAGATGCGGCAAGAAGCCGGGCGAATTGATGATGAAATGGTCGGCTTTGTTGTATAAAAATTTTTCCAGCGCTTCCGCAAGCCAAATGAGCCGCGGATTGGCCAGCACTTTCATTTCAATGGCGAATTTCGGCCATAAATCGCGGATTTCAAAAACAAACGGCGTTCCTTTCAGCCGGCTGACGATCAAAGCGGAAACGCCGGCGAATATTTGCGGCGAACAGCCGATCACCACATCCGGTTTCTCCATTTTCAATCCGACGATAACGCTTGAAAACATGAATGAGATGAAACTGAGGAATCGCGAGAAAAAGCTTTTGTGGATTTTTGAATATGTCCATGATTTGACGATGTCGACGCCGTCGATATTTTCCGTGAAAGAAAATTTTCCGGCGCATCTCGGATCCGCCTTGCCGGTCAAATAATTCACGCTTGAACCGATGATCGTCACTTGATGTCCGGCTTTTACCAAATATCTGGCCAACTCGAAATGGCGGGTGCTGCCCGCTTCGTTCGGCGAAAGGAAAACTTGATGGATAAAAAGAATTCGCATTTTTAAATTTTTTTAAATAGTTGGAAAACCAGGCGAAACAGCATGCCGCCGCGGTGCAGCAATTCGTCAAAGCTGTTCACTTTGAACAAATTGTTCGTATAGAATTTCGGATTGAAGTAAAAATATTTGCCGTAGCGCGCTTGAAATTTCTTTTTTACGAAGCGCGAATGCACGAAATAGAACGATTTCATGATTTCTTTCTCGTCCATCTTGTCGGTAACCATGATCGGACGATAATCCGGCAGATACGTCGGCGAAGTGACGTACTTCGACCAGTCGAAGACGCGCAGCCAGCCGTTTTTCTTCGCGACTTGGTATAATTCCGTGCCCGGGAACGGCGTGGCGATTGCCACGTTTATATCTTCGGCGAAATCGCAGATTAAGTCAACGGTTTTATGCACACTGGCCAGGTTTTCGCCCAAATTGCCGACCATGACGAAGGAATTGGTCTGGATTCCGGCGTCTTGCGCGATTTTATGGGCGTATTTGATCTGTTCCAGCGTAATTCCTTTTTTAATGGCGTTCAGCACGCTCTGATCGCCCGACTCGACGCCGAGATCGATCCGGACGCAGCCGGCTTTCTTCATTAAATTCAAAATTTCCGGATTTACCGTGTTCACTCTGGCGTTGCACATCCATTTGATATTTAAATTGTTTTGCAGAAAAAGATCGCAAAGTTTTCTGATTCTTTCCTTGTCAACGGTGATCGTGTCGTCGACAAAATCGAATTGGGTCACCCCGTATTTGTCTTTCAATAAAATTATTTCTTGTAAAATATTTTCCGCGCTGCGGCTGCGGAAACAGCGGCCGAAAATGCTGTGCGAATCGCAAAATATGCATTGATTCGGGCAGCCGCGGCTGCTGATGATCGGCAACAATATTTTATTCATGTCGCCGCCCGAAGCCAAAACGGAATATTTGTCTATTTGCAACAAATGCCACGCCGGCAAAGGGATTTCGTCCAGTTTTTCGATGAACGGCCTTTTTTCGTTGATGAAAATTTGCTCGCCATTTTTAAATGCCAATCCTTTTATTTTGTTTAAATCAAAATCAGCGGCGAATATTTGTTTGGTCAATTCAAGAAGAGTGTTTTCCCCTTCGCCCACGACGACGAAATCGATCGCATCGTTTTTCAACGATTCTTCAGGCAATGCCGACGCGTGCGGCCCGCCAACGACAGTGGAAATTTTCGGATCGCATTTTTTGACAAGAGCGGCGACTTTCAACATTTCACCGTATTGATTGGTCATGAAGGATATACCCACGATTTTCGGCTTCAGTTCAATGATTTCCTTTTCCAATTGCGAATAATCCAGGCCGATCGCCGACATGTCGATGATTTTCGGTTTGAATCCGTCCTTTTCAAGCGCGCCGGCCAGATAAGCCAAACCGAGCGGCGGATTTTTTCGCGTGTAAGTGTAGGGCGGGTAAATCAATAAAATATTTTCCATTTTAATAATATAATAATTTGAATATCGCTTTTATTATGAACGCCAATTTGCGATTGAATTTTTTATTTTTATAGCGCTCCCATTTTTCCGCGTAATTTTTAAATGTTTCTCTGTTTGTCAACAAATACATTACTTTCAGTTGCGCGATGTGCAACGAATGATAATAAAAACTGGCCAAGCACGGAATTTTCGTGGGCGCCAGATCGTATCTCGACCAAAAGCCGGTGTCGTAGCGATGCAGATTTTTTTCAATGGTGTCAACGCACGAATTGAACAGGTTCAACGCGTTAGTTTCTTTCGTAATCAGCCAGTAGTCGTAAATTCCCCACAGCGCCCAGATGAATCCGTTTAAAATGTGCGTTGCCGGCTCGACAACCGCTTCTTCCAGCCAGATATCGCCGTTTTCATCGGTAAAACGGACGCCGCCGTTTGTTTTCGTTGAAAATTCGAAAGATTTGAATGCGGTGTTGGCGGTTTCCAGATATTTTGAGTCGTTTGTCAATAAATAAGCGCGCAATAAGACGGAAATGCCGTGGCCTTGGCCGAGCGAAGTGTACCACGGCTTCTTCAACGTTTTGAAATATTCGAAATCAAAGTCGTAAACAAACACGCCGATCCCCTCTTCCCTCATTTGAATGTTGTTTACGTACCACTCGGCTTGATTTAAAAAAACTTTTTTCAATTTTTCGTCTTTTATTTCCAAATTTTTTTCGTAAACGCCTAATGCGTATTGCGCGATCGCGTCCGGATTATACTGCACGCCGATAGTTCCGAAATAATTGAGCATGGGCACGCCGTTTGCGTCGAACGGTCCGGGATATTCGGTCTTTGCAGAATAATCAAGATAATATTTGTTCAAATTGGCGATTTTGTCGTCGATGTTGACGCGAGGCTCGGTGTGCCAGAAACGGAGATTGCCTGTGTTTTTATTTAAAAAGTAGGCTGAAAATATTCGTTTATAATAGTTTATATACATAGAATAATTATGTTTGATCGAGGAAAATTTGCGCCCACAATTCCATCGACACCATCGCCCACATCGGATAAGAGGCGTCGATTCTTCTCGATTCGTTGTCGTTGATTAATTTTTGAACCGTTTCAGAATCAAACCAGCCTCGCCGTTTTATTTTTTCCTCGGACAAAACATCATGAACCATGTTTTTCAGATCACCGAGCAGCCAGGCTCGCAGCGGGCACGGCAAAGCGGATTTCGGCCGATAAATGATGTCGCGCGGCAAATACGGTTCCATTGCTTTCTTGAATATATATTTTCCGGTCAATCCTTTTTGTTTCAAATGAACAGGCACGCGAGATGCTGTTTCAACCAAATCTCTGTCCAACAGCGGCACTCTGATCTCGATTCCGGACGCCATGCCGGTTTTGTCGGTATAATTGAGATTATGATCTGGCAAAAATGTTTTGCATTCAAGATAAAGCATCTTATTCAGCGGTTCGCAATCCTGTTCCAGCGAATTCAAATGCCTGTTCAGCGGCGCAAATCCGTTGTAGCCTGTTAACGACTGCCGCAAATTTTCGTTGAGCATGGACATCGTGGCGTTATTTTTCGACCAGAAAAAGTAAGACATCAGTCGTTCATTTTCATTTAAGCCGGCGTTTTCAAACAGTTTTCTTAATTTTCGCGACCACTGATTGCCCGTTGCCAGCGAATCAGCTCCGTTTTGAATTGATTGTCGCAAAATCCGAGGCATCCATGACCAATATTTTTCCATTGCCAGCGCGGCGTGCCGTCGGTATCCGGAAAAAATGTCATCTCCGCCGGCGCCGGAAAGCAAAACTTTGATCCCTCTCTCTTTCGCTTTTTCGCAGAGCAGCATTATGTTTAAAGGCGCGATGTCGGCCTGCGGCTCGTCAAGGTGATAGATCAATTTATTGATATTATTCACGATATTCGGATTAATTGTGACTTCGTGCAAATCAACGTTTAAAAAATTCGATATTTTTCTCGCGTACGGCAAGTCGTTCACGAATTCATCGCTGTTTTTGCCTTCATTCCACGATATCGTAAAGCAATCAATGTGATCTTTCGGCTTTATTTTTCTCATCATCGCCACGATCGCGCTGGAATCTAATCCGCCGGAAAGAAAAGCGCCGACCGGTACGTCGGACATGAGTTGGCGATCAACCGCGTTCAAAACGTTTTTTTGAATCAATTCAATGCATTCGCGTTCTGATTTTATCAACTCGTTTTTATTAAAAACAATATCGTAGTATTTCCATTGTTTTTTGATTTTCTTGTCGTTAATGATCATCGCACATCCTGGTTCAAGTTTTTTTACTGATTTAAGCATCGTATCCGGACTGGGCGACCAGAGAAAAGTCAAATGATTGTAAAGCGCCACGGGATTAATGTCCTTCGAAATCAAATTTGCGGCCAGTATTGTTTTTAATTCCGAAGCGAAGACGAAATAATCATTCGTTTCCGCGTAGTAAAAAGGTTTCACGCCGAATTGATCTCGGGCGCAGAACAATTCGTTCTTCAATGAGTCGTAAATCGCGAATGCGAAAATTCCGTTTAATTTTGATAACATTGACGGGCCGTATTCTTCGTATAAATGAATCAGCACTTCGCTGTCGGATTGCGACGCGAATTTATGTTTTTTCGTTATCATTTCTGATCGCAACTCTTTGTAATTATAAATCTCGCCGTTAAAAACGAGGAAAACGGTCGAATTTTCGTTTGTCATCGGCTGTTTCGCGTTGGCGCTTAGATCGATTATTGATAACCGGTTATGACCTAGCGCGACCTGATTTTGGCGATCTTCAAAAAGGCCGCTGTCGTCCGGACCGCGATGCGACTGTTTGTCGATCATTTTTTTTATCAAGCCGTCTTTGACTTGTCCTTGATATCCGCAAATTCCGCACATATCGATTATTTTAATGTTTCTTGGTAAATTTCACAAAGTTTTTTGATAACGATCGGATATGAATAATTATTTTTTGCTTTATTGAAATTATACGCGCCCATTGATTCCAGATTGTTGTCTAACAAATTGTTGATCGCTTTTTTTATTTGTTCAACATTCTTCGGTTCGCACAAAAATCCTCCTTTCCCTTCATCGATCATTTCCGGTATGGCGCCGACATTGGTGGCGATCACCGGCAAACCAGCAACCATCGCCTCCAGCACGGCGTTCGGAAAGCCTTCGGAATGCGAAGGAAATATGAAAAAGTCGCTTTTGCTTAGCTCTTTTTGCACCTCTGCGTTTTGCATATGCGGCAAAATACGCAAATTAGCGGGCAATGATTCGAATCGTTGTGAGAAATCGTTTGAAATCGGCCCGATCAAAGTGAAATTTATGTCGGGATGCGAGACGGAAATTCCGACGATTTCATATGCGCCCTTTTGATAAGTCACGCCGCCGACGTAGACTGCTTGAAATCGCTGATTGCCGGCCTTTGCGTCTTTTACCGCAATCGAACTGTCGTCAAAATAATTTGGAACCACATAATTTTTTTCTTTTTGTTTGCTCAGCTCGTTTACGATATTTAAAGAAGGTTTGTTTAATATAATGTTGACGCTTGATATATTTATCAATAATTTGAGCGCATATCCGCTTAAACCGTGAAATTTCGAAAATTGAAAATCGACCACATTGCCTCGGTAATGCGTTATGATCCTCTTTGAAAAAAATCTAGATGTAAGAGCGCAAAACAAATCTCGAAAGACGCCATAAGGAGAAAGACTGCAACACAAATGAACAATATCGGGGTTAAATAATACGATTTTTTTTATCAAACGCCAAAAAATAACCGAGGTTCTTTTTATTTCGGAAAAATTCAGCCTTGAAGTTTCGAAAAATCGGCGTTTATTAATAATGCTGTTGTCGACAAAATCCGATTCGAATGGATCCGGCAAGCCGTTCTTTCGAAGGATATTCGCCCAACGAGAAATGCCTCCCATTGAAGCTGAGATCGGGCAAATGTACAGTATTCGAATTTTTGACTTGCGGCACTGCATAAACAAATTAATTAAAATTTAAATTTCAACTTTATAATGGTCTGCCCATCTGAATAAAACTACGATAAGCCAAATTCTAGTCGCGGCGCCATAATGGCTGATATCTCCTTCTCGTTTCATTGCGTTTCGGGCCTGCGTTAATATTGTTTCCAGCCGTTCCGCTCGAAAAATTGATTTCATGGGCGACTTGTATTCTTTGCTCAAATAAAATTCGGATAGATTCCAAAAATCTGAGTTGAACCATTTAAATAGCGGCAGGGCAAATCCCATTTTTCGATGCAAATATATTTCCGCCGGCAAATATTTTTGACCGGCTTTGCGCAATACATTTTTTCGCACGCCGTTTTTCACTTTCAAATCGTAAGGAATCATGCCGGATAATTCTCCTATTCGATGATCGAGAATCGGTACTCGAACTTCGAGGCTTGACGCCATGCTCATGCGATCGACTTTGGTCAGCATATCTCCAGGCAAAGATGTTTCGATCAAAGTGATAAGCGCTGAATCGACAACGTCAACGTTTTCATTGCGCCTATTCAGGCTTCCTATTGTTGAATCGACGGCGCGGTCGAAATGAGATGCCAAAATATCAACGTCAATCAACGCATTTAACTCGGATATTTTGAATAAATTTAATAAATGGAAAAAAATATCAGGTTTGTCAAATAAGCTTAATTCAAGCGCTTTGCGGATTTTTCGCAATGATGAGGAATTGTAAAACATAGGTATGGATCGCGTCCATTCCAATATTTTAAAGCAATAATTGCGCAGCCGTTCTGGGCTCGAGCTTTTTATTCTAATAATGTTTTCCAGCCATTTAACATGATCGTACCCCGCAAAAAGTTCATCGCCGCCGTCGCCGGACAGGCAGACTGTGACAAATTCTTTTACGCGCTTTGACAATAAATAGGTCGGGACGCACGACGTGTCGCCGAACGGTTGGCCGAAATGCGTTACTATGGTGTCCAACATGGAAATATCGAATGAAGCTTCGGGTATGAATATTTCATGATGCTCGCTGCCGATATGGTTTGAAACCAATTTTGCGAGAGCGCTTTCGTCGTATTTCTTATCCGAAAATTTCACCGTAAACGTTTTTAATGGACGATTGGAGTTTAGCGCTGCGAACGCGGCAACCGTGCTCGAATCGATGCCTCCGCTCAAAAATGCGCCGATCGGCACGTCGGAAATCATTTGTTTTTTAATCGAATCGTTCAGTAAATATTGCAATCGTTCCACCGCTTTTTGTTCTGTTAAATTGAAATCCGGCGCTATTTGATAAGACCAGTACGATTTGATCGTCAATCCTTGCGTTTCAGACCAAAGCATCGTGTGCGCCGGCGGCAGCTGGAATATTCCGTCAAACATCGTGAGCGGATCAATCACGTATCCGCGCATCAAATACGACAGTAATGCTGAACGATTGATTTTCCGTTTTATGCCGTCGTACTGAACCAAACCGTCTAATTCAGACGAAAAAACAATTTGTCCGCCATCGGTTAAGTGATAATAAAGCGGCTTTACGCCAAAATGATCGCGGGCGAAGAATATTTGCCGTTTTTTTTCGTCCATAATGGCGAATGCGAACATGCCGTTCAATTTTTTGACCATGGATTCGCCTTCTTCTTCGTACAAATGCACTAAGACTTCCGTGTCCGATTTCGTGATAAAAACATGCCCTTTGCGCTCTAATTCATTTTTAATTTCCAGATAATTGTAAATTTCGCCATTAAAAACAACCGCAACGGTTTTATCTTCATTGAATATCGGTTGATGGCCCGAGGAAAGATCGATTACCGACAGGCGACGCATTCCGATGACGGCAAAATCCGACATGAATATTCCGCAATCGTCCGGTCCCCGATGAACAAGGCTTTTGTTCATCCGTTCGATGATTTTATCCGCGCCCGCAGAATTCTTAAATGTAAATCCGTTAATTCCGCACATTTTATTTTTTTAATTTTAATTTATACCATTCGATTGTTTTTTGCAGTCCGCTTTCGAATAAAACAAGCGGCTTGTAACCGATTAATTTTTGCGCTTTGGAAATATCCGCCAGCGAATGCTTTATGTCGCCCGGTTTTTCCGCCGCATGATTCGGCGCTATCGTTGTTCCTTGATGTTTATTTATCGTCTCGACGATTTGATTTAGCGTGATTCTTTCGTTGCAGGCGATATTGACGACTTCTCCGTCCGCATCGGAAAAAGCGGCCAGGATATTCGCGCTTACGACATTGTCGACATAGGTGAAATCTCGCGATTGCTCCCCGTCTCCGTAAACAATCGGCGACTCTCCGTTTAAAATCGCCGTTATGAATTTGGGAATCACGGCCGAATATTGCGAAGCGGCGTTTTGCGACGGACCGAAAACATTAAAATAGCGCAGGCATATCGTCGGCAGCCCATACAATTTATTAAACAACTGGCAATATCTTTCGCCGACAAATTTAGTCAGGGCATAAGGCGATATCGGATCGATCGGATCGGTTTCGCGTTTCGGCAGAGTTTTTGCGTTTCCGTAGACGGATGAAGACGACGCGTAAACCAGTTTTTTTATTTTGCTTTCGCGCGCCGCCGCCAAGACGTTCAATGTCGCGTTGATATTCGCGGCATTGACGGAAAGCGGATCGGCGATTGATCGTTGAACCGACGGGACGGCCGCTTCGTGAAAAACAATATCGATATCCTTCAGCGCTTGGCGCGCCACAGACAATTCGCTTAAATCGCCTTTGAAAAATTCGATTTGTCCCATGACGGTCTGAATATTTTCAATGTTGCCGGTGGATAGGTTGTCAACCACTCGAACTTGATAATCTTGTTTTAATAGTTCTTTGACAATATTCGAACCAATGAATCCGGCCCCTCCGGTGACTAAAAATTTTAGATTGTTTTGCATGTGCATTATTGCGTTAGTAAGTTATTGTAAATATTTATTATCGTATCGCCGCCGTTTATAAGATTGTACGTTGAAACGCCGAGTCGATCGTCATTGATCGCATTTAAAATTTTTTCTTGCAGATCTTCCGCGTTGCGGTTTTTAAAAATCAAAATGCCGGCCGGCCTGGCGACGGAATCGCTCGCAATGATTTGTTTTTTTAAATAAATAGCTTCGCGTACGGCAATCGACGCTCCGTCGTAATTGGTCGGGCGAATATATATATCGACGCTCTGCAGAAGTTCGATGAATCTGTCCTGATCCAAATTGTTAAAAACTGCTACATCTTCCGTGGCTGTGGCTTTTTGAACCACGGGACAGTTGAACATTTCTTCGTCGGCTAAGCCGTAAAACGCAAAAATTAGTCCGAGATCGGCGTTTTGCTGTTTTAATCTCCGATAAATATCCAAAACAAACGGAAAATTGTAATTTTCCGTCGGTATGCCGCTGACCAAAGCGATTTTTTTCACTTTGCCTCTCAATTTGGCGATGGTTGCTTCGATTGCTTCATTGACTTTTTCAGCGCCTAGCGCCGGAGGAAGAAACGCCGATTGGACCGTCATGCGGTTGGGGGAAATTTTTATTTTTTCACGCAAAAATTCCATTTGCTCCACGTTAACGATGATGATGTGCTCGCATTTGCGAAGAATCATTTTTATCGCCAGCCTTTTGATCACGTTCGTTTTTAAGTAATGATTGATAAAGTCGCCGCTGTGGATCGTGATTATTTTTTTTACTTCATTTGAAATAAGGATGAAAAGTAGCAAAAAAACATAAAAATTGTTCATTGCGGAAACGTGGAAATGAATGATGTTTCCTTTAAATGAAACGATTTTGTGAAAAATATCCCACCAATCCAATGCGGAAAAGCGAATTTTCATCTTGTTGTACAGCAAACTTGTATTCAACAAGGCGCAAATAAATCCGTTGTTTGTCAAATGATCGAACAAGCGCGCAATATGAGTCGAGATGCCGCCGCAAGGTGGCGGCAACGGTCCTACGATAAGGACTTCATTTACGTCATTATTCATATGATTGTGCGTTTTTAAAATCCATTTGTTCATTACAGATTCTATCGCCTTGTCAATGCTTTGCGGGGAATTTTTTTTCTATTAAAAATTAGAGGCGATATAATCCAAAATACTCATGAATTTATATTGGGCAATCGAATTTAATTTCAAGATATTCGCGCGAGAATATTCAGCTTCGGAAATAAAAGTTTTTTTTATTTTTAAATTCGGATATTTATTTTTAATAAGCTCGATAATATCGATGATTTTTGTCGCTAATCCAGTGCCGATATTAAGGTATTGAAAAGGATTGTTTGTTTTCATCAACATCAATATGACTTTTGCCGCATCTTCCACGTGAATGAAATCGCGATAGCCGATGCCGTTATTATTTAAATTGAATTCCGCATTGTTCAATATGGCTGATTTGAGCTTAAATAATATTGAAAAATCATCCCGCCCCCCGTACATGTTGAATACCCGATAAATTTTAAAGTCTATTTTGTTATAATTGCAGAAAGTTTCAATTATTTGTTCGTTAAGCAGTTTAGTGACCCCGTTTATGCTTACGGGCCGCCTTTCGGTTTCCTCGTTGGTTTTCATGCTTTCGCCATACACGGCGCAACTGCTGATAAAGACAAATTGGGGAATTTTGTGTTTTTTAACTGCTTCAAGTAGCCTGGTTGTTGTTAATATGTTTGATTCCATGATCGCCGACGGGACGTCCTCAATCTTGTTTTTTAAATCGTACGCAGTATGCATGACAATATCAACTTTTGGCAGTAATATATCCAATTTTTCCCAGTCTTGTCTGCCCAATAAAAAAATGTCGTTATCAGTATTGTATTTTTGAATATGCGTGCCCAGGTTTCCTGCATGCCCGGTCAATAATATTTTTTTCATAATGTTTTGCGCGTTAGGCGGATGCGCGGGATAATTTGTTCGAAGTCTCGGACATGGTCGGCTGCAAACAATAATATGTCGCGAAAAAATAAACTAACCAAATATCCCAGCCTATCGCGCTATTGAAAAACAGGCTGGCGATAAAATAAAAAATTAAAATGTAATTGCCTCTTATCGCGCCGCTTTTTCTTATTATAATTGTAAAAAGCAATATATACAATAGAGTCATCAATACGCCCAGCAATTCCATCATTAGAATGAAAGAGTTGTCGGAAAACTTTAATCCTTCATCCGATCCTGATTCCATCATGACGCGCGAATGCATTTTTTCTCTTGTTGATCCGATAAACATGCCAAGAAGCGCCTTATCAAGAACATTATTCATCCCTAATTGATATTTGATCAGCCGCAAATTCGGCCCGTCGTTAAAAGTGCGCCCAATGGTTTGTTCAAAAGCGCCCGATAATATCCAAAGGCTGTTCAATAAAAATGCGACAAGAATGGCGATCGTGATGATTTTTGAAAAAAAAACTTTTTTCGCCATCAAGATGTTCATAAACGTCAAGAACAGAATGATAATAGCCACTATGGACGGCAAACGAGAATTCGAATAAATGATTGCTGTGGTTAACGTCAATAATAAGACAAACCGCACTCCCTGCGGTATGCGCGCTTTGAGATATGGACTGGCAATGACAAATGCGCCAAGAATTAAAAATCCCGGAAAGAGGTTGGAAGACATTAATGTTCCCACCATTCGTCCGCCACCTGTCCATAGATTCATGATATTCCAGGTGATTCTGCCGGTATAAACGAAATGCAATAAAAAAATGCCAAAAAGCGCTTGGATTATCGTTTGCCAGATAATTACTTTTTGCATTAATATTTTTCTTTCATGAGCGGCTAAATAATAGCTCGCCAATCCCGCATAAATAATCGGAATGATAAATACGCGATACTGCAAAAGTATTGTCGTCGATTCTTGATAAATTATAAGTCTGATCGCCAATAAAGACAAAAAAATAAAAAGATATAATATCAAATCGCCCTTGCCAAGCTGACTGATGATTTTTTTCATTTGCAATAAAAATGCCAATAACAATGCCAGGGTAACAAGGGCGACGGCCAAACTTTTTTCAACTCCGAAAGAATAAGAAGCGGGGAAAAAATAATGAATGATAAAAATATACGGATAAATCAACAATGCAACGAGATATAAAAAATATCCGCATCGGTAAGCGGCCGATTTCTTTGGCGATGCGTAATAATTATCATTGTTTTTTCCGTTCATACTCGAAATTATTCGATAAGTAAACTCCTTTTTGTCTCATTGATATCCTGCGATATAATTTTCTGAACCATTCCACTATTGCGGATGGCAGGAGCAAGCAACCGAGGCTATTCAGTATAAGCAGATAGTCCTGCCGTCTGGTTATGCATGGCAGCATGTTGATCAGATGCTTAATTCTTTCAAGCCTTGTTTGTCCGGCCAAGGATTGATAATAATAAATGTATTTACGGTGATGCATTGCGCAATCATTTGTCATGTATGCGCAGTATTTACGATAGATAATTTCAGATCCTTTCACCTTGCCAATATAAGATGAACTGATTCGCGCCTGTTCGTGTCGATGGTATATAACCAAAAATTGTTCAATAATATGAGTTTTGTAATTTTCAGCCGCCCTTAACCAATAATCCCAATCCTGTGCGCTTGGTAATGTTTCGTCAAGAAAGCCGATTGTTTTTAGCGCCTGTCTGGAAATTAAACAAAAGGAAAAGCTGCCTAGGAAGTTTTCCCAAAGTAAATCAGAAAAGGTTATGCGCGTTGGTTTTTCGATTTTTTGCAATTGATCGCCGATTTTCAATAAATGCCAGCATGAAACAATTTGGATTGTTGGATTTTGCATTAAAAATTTCAACTGCGCGGCGGTTTTCTGCGGCAGCCATTCATCATCATCATCCAAAAAGGCGATATAATCGCCGCGGGCATTTTTCAATCCTATGTTTCGCGCGCCGGCGCCGCCAAGCGATTCAGCGTTATTAAAAATCCGCAGGCGGGCATCGCGCGTCCGCATGGTTTCCAAAAGATCAGCCGTATTATCAGTCGAAGCGTCGTTAATTACCAGTATTTCCAGATTTTTATGGGTTTGTCCCTGAACGCTCTTTATCGCCCGGCTAACCATTGCGAAACGATTTTTAGTCGGAATAATCACCGAGACCAACGGTTCGATATTCATAAAAATTTATTAAAAACATTTTTTTGCCAGGATTTAAAAATTTCCAAGCCGAATAAAATTTGGCGGAAGGAATGATGTCCGCGCAATCGAGAATAATCAAGAGTTCTTCCATTTAAAATAACATTGAAGTCTTCCGATTCTCCGGAAAAGAGTTCGTTCAGCCAATGCTGCACCGGGGCGCCAAAGCCCATTTTCGGCCTGTTTAGTATTGACATCGGCAGTTTATCGCACATGGCTTGCTTTAGCAAATATTTTTTTTCCGCGTTGTTAATCTTAAAGTTGTCAGGCAAGTTAAACATGAATTCAACCAACCGGTGATCCAACAGCGGCACGCGCGCTTCAACCGAAGCGCCCATGGTCATTTTATCGGTTAGCATCAAAATATCGCCAATTAAATAATTTTTTAAATCCAAATACGATTTTTTTTGCAATGCGGTTGGCCAATCGCCCGTTTGTTTTGCACTTGGATCCATAATTGCTTGGAAAGTTTCGTGAAAACGCGTTTTGTCGAAATTATTCTGAGATAAAAAGCGCCCCAATCCCCTGCCGCAGCCAATGGAACAGATATAATCAAACTGCCAGTCGCTATTGCGCATTCTGCCAAATTCGGAAAAAGAACGATGCATCATTTTTGCCGGATGTTTCCAATCAAATGAATAACGCCCGTACCCGCCGAAAACTTCATCCCCGCCCGCTCCGCTCAAAACAACATGCAAGCCATTGTCTCGCGCCAATTTCGCCAATAAATAAGTTGAAACGGACGCGGAATCTGAAAAGGGCTCATCCATCAGCCATATCATTTCATGAAAATGCTTCTGTACATCCCTGGGGCGTATCAGAAGCTCATGATGTCTGGTATGGTATTGCTCGGCTATTTGGCGGGCGAATGATCTTTCATCAACGCTGTGCCCTTCATATCCTACGGACAAAGTGGCAATTGGTTTATTAGTCATTCCGCTGGCCAGGGCCACCAGCGCGCTGCTGTCCAGTCCGCCGCTTAAAAAAATTCCCAGCGGAACGTCGCTGCGCAATTGCAGCCGGACCGCGTCATTCAATAAAAACAACAAACGCTCCTTGGATTGATTCAGGTTAAGATGTTGAAAATCCGATTTTTTTTCCAAATCCCAGTATCTGACTTTTTCAGCGTGTCCGCTTTGGTCAAAAATCAAATAATGACCGGCTTCAAGCTTATTGACCCCTTCGATCATTGATAAGGGATCGGGAACGTACATGAACAATAAATACATCAGAAACGATTGTTTATTGATTTTTTTAGGGAAAGGGGCGATTTTCATCAGAGATTTCAATTCCGAGGAAAAAGCGAATTGGTTGGCGGTTTTATAATAAAACAGCGGCTTCACCCCTATTCTGTCGCGAGCGACAAACAGTTGCTTTTTGGCGTCGTCCCAGAGCGCAAAACAAAAAACGCCATTTAGGTGCTCTATCGCCTTGACTCCTTTTTCTTCGTAAAGATGAACGATTGCTTCGGTATCAGAGTTAGTTTTGAATTTATGACCGCGAGCGATCAATTCATGACGCAATTCGATATAATTGTAAATTTCGCCGTTAAAAACAATTTGAACAGTGCCATCTTCATTGCTGACAGGCTGGTGGCCGGTTGCCAAATCAATAACGGACAATCGACGCATGGACAGGCCGAGCGATTGATTCAAATAAAAACCATCCTCATCCGGACCGCGGTGAAGCATCAATTGATTCATTGCTTCAAGGTTGGATTTTTGTATTGGAGACTGATTGAAATTTAATATTCCGTTTATGCCGCACATATTACCAATTTATTATGTAGGTTATTTTAGTCGGAAATCGCTTTTTCGTCGAACAAACAATCGTTTTTGCGCGCCGCTTTTGTCCGTATGAGCTAAAAAAATAATCATTCCTTATTTCAATATTCGCCTCATTTGCCGTTACAAACAAGCTAAACTCGTTATTTGCTGATTTGATTGAAATTCGCCGGTTGTTCAGCTGGGTGATTTTGACATTCGGGGACGCGTGGAAAAAGCTGGTGACCGAATGGCGGCCGCGGCCGGTAAAATCATCGTCGATGACGCATTCATTGGGAGCAAATTTAAACCGGAACGTCCGGGAAAAATGACTGGTCCGGATGGATAACAGCAAAGACCGGTCTGTTTTCTCATGGGTTATCTTTACCCGTTCAAACAGCGCCCACTTGGGCGTCAAACCATGCCAATCCAAAAAATATTGCTCATGCCCGTCAATTAACAATGAATTGTGCGCTTTCGCCATCCGGCCATATCTGCCTAACGCGTTTTTTTTATAGCTGTGGCGCCCCTGGTCGGTTAAAATAGGTTCGCCTTGATAATAAAGACAAAATGAATTTAAATCATTATGTCCGTGATAATTGATTGTTCCATTCGGCTTGAGCGGCCAGAACACGGTTGCCCCGTCTATATTTAATCGCAGCCAGCCGTCAGCCTCGTAAAATTCTTGCACGGGATGTTCGCTTGCGGGCACAAATAACGTATTTCCGAATAATTGCGCCCAATTGTTGGAATCGTTGATTCGTTCGGAAAAAAACACATTGTCTTCTTTCAATAAATCGGCGGCGATTTTTGAAAACGGCACCGAAATCAACCAATCGGGCGGAAAATCAGGAGAAACATCGCCGATAAATGGCATGGTAAAATCGCCGGTTGGGCTTTCCATTAAAAAGAAATAACAGCGTTTAATCATTTTTATCGCAAAAGATTTTATTTTATTCGCAAAATCAAAATCTTTGGTTTCCCTCGCCGCCCACCAAACTTCCAAGACAGATCGCGTTAATAAGAAATGGTAATGGGACGATTCTTCCCGTAAAAAACCGGCGGACGTGAGCATTATTGGCAATTCGTTAATAAAAATTAAACGGCCTGATTCCGAAAACTCTTCATTTTTTAAAAATTGTCCGGCAAAATACAACGCCCTGGCATTATTTAAAAAATGATTGTTTGTATTTTTGCGTCCGTGATATTCAAGATGGTTTTTTAGAAATTGCGCGTGCTCGTTTATGGTTGATACAAACTTGTCACGAATTTTTTTTTCCAAATATTCGGAACAAACATTATAAAATAAGATGCCGTTCACAATCCGTTCTGACACGGAATACGCCTCCCATATTGGGCCGTTTTTTTTAGCCAGAAACTTTTCGGTCCATTCCATCAGTTCGCGACCAGCCCAAACGCAAAAATTCATGTTCGGAAATTCAACCAAGCTTCGAAGCAGCCAACCCCACCGATGCAAAGCAAATAAATCCTCAATATCTTCAAAACCTTTTTGCCATGGTATCGGCTGTCCGTTTAGTTCAAGCGCTTGCGTCGCCAAATAAATGCGGCTTGGCAGCATAGAAGCGCCGCGATTCAATTGCAACGGCAATCGGAATTCTGCTGCTCCCGGATTTTGGCGCATTTTGATTTTTTGCAGGTATGACGGCCTTTTGTTTCTGGTTAAAATTTCGTTCAGGTTGATTTTAATGATTATCTTTCGGACGAACCATAAAAAAAACCGCCAAAACGCATAAGCTATTATGATTGGGTTTTTAATTTTCATGGTTCAAGCCGTCTGCATTGGCCGGTTTAACAAAAATCGCTAAAAGCATGTTGCTAAACGACGGCGCATTGTGACGTATTAAAAATTTTGGAATTAAAGGAAATTTGCCGGACAGTCTTTCCAGCAGCCACAAAATATAAAAAACAGCCGGCCGCCCCCATCTGCTTTTGTAAGAATGGTTATGCACCACCATGCCCGGGTCGAAACCGCCGACATAGTCAATCAATCTGATCTGCAAACTGAATCTTTGCCCAATGTCATAAAAAAATTCCTTGCGCATGACGTCAAGATTGTGATGTTTTAACAAATTTTGCATTTTGGCCCGCCTGAGCAACCAATGATTGAACCGTCCGGCCATGTTCGGAACTTCAAGAACAAGCGTTCCACCGGGCTTGAGCAATTCCAGGTGTTTTTCTATGATGCAGAGCGGATCGTCAAAATGTTCAATAACGCCAAGGGAAAGAACAATATCAAATGAGGCCGTGGGCAATCCGTCCTTTTGCAAATCATATGGATACAGTTCGGCTGACAAAAGGTTCAATTCTAAATTTTTTTGTGTCAATTGTATTCCCCGCGGCGAATTGTCGCATCCAGCTATTTTATAGCCAAGATTTTTGTTAAACCAAATCAACCAGCGCCCTGGAGCGCAGCCGATTTCAATCACCTTGAGGGATTGATCATTGACAAGGTATTCCCGAAATATTTTTGCGAGCGCCATTTGCCACTGGACGCCTTCGTCAATCAAGGCCGGCAATTTAACTGTCTGCCAAAAATTATTCCAAAAGTTTTCATTGGTTAAATCAGTTTTTGGCGACATGCTTTTTATATACATAATAATAATCGTCGGAATAAATCAACTTATAATTCTTCAAGCCGCTATAGAAATCCAATGCTTTGTTGAAATCAGCGGCGCTGTTCACGACGGCGTATGATGATTTTACGGTGGGAATGACAATATAGTCCACTCGCGCTTGTTCAATAAGCTTGACTAATTTTCCGTCTTGTTCGCGAGGATAAAAAAGGAGGCGGTCAATGTCTTTCCTGCCGGCGCTGATTGCGGGCGTTCCATACAGCTCCTTGCGGTATTGGAAGGTATAAGCGTTTAAATACGCGAACACATCCATTGCGGTTTTGATATTAGTAAGAACGGTGAATCCGTCATCGCGACCCTCCGGTTTTTCCAGGTAGTTTAAATAGTTTGTTGTTTGCATGTAATAAAAACCCGTAATCTTTCGGTATCGCAATTCTTCCACAAAGCTGTTATTTGTCCCGAAAACGACATATATCAAAACCGTGGACAACGCCGCAAAGCAAATTACGAATTTGCCTATTGCTTTGAATCCATTTACCAGCCAGGCGATAAGAAAAGCGGCAATCGCATAAAACAGCAAACTGGCGTCCAATCTCTCCGCGAACGATTTCAATTTATGCGCCATCAATGCGTTATACACCAACGGAAGCGCGGCCATGACATACAGCAAAACATTGCTCAGCAAAAACTTGGCGGCAACATCCTTTTTCTTGATTATGTGCGCCACCAACAAGGGAATCCCGAGGATTATTAATAAAAGAAACAAGAAGTTTTCCCTGTGCCAAATGGTCTTGATTTGGCCGGCAAAGGTCACGTTATTGATTACGTCAAAGCGACCGGGCTGGCCTTCCACCATCGTATTCGCGAGATAGAAGGCGTCGTTGACATAATTAGTGAAAAGAAAAAGGCCGAGAATAATCAAGACGGAGAAAACGGCGACGCGCGCGTTGTTCCTTGCAAGATTTTCAAATTCAGCAAACTTTTTATTGGCGCCCCGGATGGAAGTGAAAAAGACAATGAGGCTGAACAGTAAAAAATTTATCGCCGCCCAGCAAAAAGCGTAATAATGGATTGAAAACATGCACAATAAAATAAGGCCGGCGAAAAGAAAGCTGTTTCTTTGTTGATTTTGAAACGCCTCAACGGCTACAAGATAAAAAGCCAGCAAAAAAATATTTTCCGCCACGAAGCGGCCATACGCCGCATGTTCAAACAACGCGCCTGTGGCCGCGAAGCTGTTTTCGCCGTAATAAAAGCCGAAGATGAAAACCGCAACCATGAAAAACAGCAGCGCCAGATGGCCGCTGACCGGGCCGCGCAGCTTTTTGCCAAGACAATAAATCCCCAGTATAGACAAGAAAATGAACAATTTGTTGAAAATAAGCCAACCATATCTTTGATCCATGGCGGTATATTTTATCGGCAGGGCCAGAAAATTAAAATACGTTTTATAATCGGAAAAAAACGATTTTATCGGCTCTTTGATCAGCTGCCCGTCGTCTTTCAGTATCCAATGGCTCAAGTTCGTGGTTTCCACGTGCTTGGATTGAAGCGAAGATAAAATTCTGTTGTTGTATTCCGTCGCGTCCGACCTGAAGTTAATATATGTAAATGTGAACAACACGACAATCCCCAAGGCGATAACAAAAATTTCATTGGCATCGGGCTTGTTCCATTTGACGATCAGCCCCTTGCGGCTCTTGATTATGAATATGGCGAGCGCCAACAAATACAAAAAAACATTAAAACCGATGAAAAGCGGCCAGGCGACATGAAAGAAAAGCGTTGGCAACGCGGCCACCAGATAAACCATGTACGAGAGGATAAAGCTGAATAAAATAATTTCGGTCAGCGGCCGCTTGGACAAGCCAAAGGAAATGCCCACCACCAAGCCGGGAATAAAACATTGAAAAAAGATTATGTATGAAGACGCAAGCAAGTTGGGGAGCTTTAGCAGAATTAAAAAAGACGCGATTCCCCACAATAAATACAAACACAAAATTGAAAGTTGAGTTTTTTTCATGAATTTGTTTTTTCGCCGACAATCATTTGATTGGGCATTATTTTCTCCAACCCGATGAATCTGATCAGGGATTCGATCCGCTGTTCAAAAGGCAATTTGAAAAAAGGAAAAAACATAAAATATTTCGAGGAAACAATTTTAAAATTATGAGTTTGAAGCAAGGCGGTCAACCGGGGCAACGTAAATGTTTCAACGTGATTCGATTCCCTTAAATAGCCTGTTTTCATCGCGATTTTATCGTGAAACGGATTCGGAGTGGTAATAATCAGTATACCATTTTTCTTTAGCGTTCTGAAGCATTCGCGGAGCATTTTGCGATGATCGTCAACATGCTCGATGACGGCGCAGGCAATGATAATGTCAAACGCATTATCGTCGAAATTTAGATTTTCCGCGTCGCCGATTTTCAATTCTATGTTTGAATCCTCGTTTGTTTTGATCAATTCTTCGCTTAAATCAATGCCGATCGCTTTATTGAATTGAAAAAATTTGTTCAGTCGGCTCAACATCAAGCCGTCCGCCGTGCCGACGTCCAAACAATTCAATTTCAAGTAAGCGCTTTTGTCAAAATGTTTTTCAATGATTTTTCGCGCTTCAAACGTTCTTCGATTCAATCTGTAGAGATAATCGATTCTTCGTTTGCGATTATCATTGTATTTATTATTTAAAATTCCCGCCATATTTTTCAAGGGATTTACCCCGCATTAAATTTTAAGCAATCTTAAGGCGCCGCGACCCTTTCTTATCAATTCACTCAGGGATTTTACGCGCAAGACTTTTTTATAAATATAGCTCGGCCTTAGATAAAAAGAACGATAGGCGAATTTCAACAGATCGAAAAGTTCCGCGCGATTCAGCTCTTTTTCCCAAATCGGAGGGATGAAATTCGGCGCAGGCTGTTCTGCGAACTTTTGCCAAACATCGTCGCCGATTATTCCTTCTTCAAGCGCCAAACGATACAAATCAGTCGCCGGGAAAGGCGTGACAACAGAAATATGAACATAATCCGGGTCCAATTTTTTCATCAATTTGACGGTTTCGAGAACGTCGGCTTTTGTTTCCAGCGGCGAACCGATCATAAAATAGGCGATTGTCTGTATCCCCGCTTTTTTGGTCAGGGCAAATGCGTTTTCCACCTGCTCCAGGGTGATTCCTTTTCTTAAAATATTGAGGATTTTTTGCGTTCCCGCCTCCACGCCGTAATGAATTCTTTCGCATCCGGCATTTTTCAAAGCGCGCAAAATATCCGCGTCTACCGTATCAACCCTGGTCCTGATGTCCCAAGCGATATTCAATCCGACTTTTTTTATCTCCGAGCAAATGTCTAAAATCCTGTTTCTGTCCGCTCCGAAGGTGTCATCGTAAATTAAAATTTCTTGGATTCCCATGTTCTGGCACAGCCTCATTTCTTTAACCACGTTTTTGGCGGAACGCATGCGAAAAGTCTTTCCATACTGGGGCCGGTTGCAGAATAAACATTTATAGGGGCAACCGCGGCTGGTAAACATCGTGGTAACCGGCTTTTTTTGAGAAACGACGGAAAAATATTTCTTATAGAGAACAAGGTGGCGAGCGGGAAAAGGCAAACTGTCGATGTTTTCAACGAAATCCGCCGGTCCCGTATTTATTATTTTATTATTGTCCCGAAAAACAATGCCTTTTATCCCGATCAATTTTCGCGGGTCGTGAATGCCGTCCAAAAGAAGTTTCAAAGTGCGCTCGCCCTCGCCCAAAACCAAAAAATCGATTTCCGGAATATTCATGGTTTCATTGGGGTAGATTATCACGTGCGGTCCGCCTAAAATGATTTTTACGTCGGGATTCGCCTGCTTGGCGTTTTTTGCAACCTTAACGACGTCAATCAACGTAAAAGTCATTGCCGTCAATCCGATGACATCCGGGCTTATTTTTTGAATTTCGCCTTTCAACCGCTCATGTCCGATCCCTTCGGCGGGACAATCGAGAATCGTTATTTCATGCGAAGTTTCCTTCTCCAAATAAGCGGCCAGGCACATCAAACCCAGAGGCGGGAGCAAATCCAACCCTTCCTCCAGTTCTATGGGCATTACGCTGGCGATGGTATTATCCGTGGGCGGGTTAATCAGTAGCACTTTCATAATATTGTTTAATGGAAACAAATTGAAAAAGAATCATCATTTTTTTGAATTTCTCCCAAGCGTTGTTCGTGCCGATGTATTTTATTTTGCGCTTGAACAGCGGGCCGTCGTTGATCTTCGGCGATTCCTTGAAAAACTCGTGCGGATGAAAATATAAAATTGGAATCTTGCGCCCGCTTGCCGCTTTCAAGTAACATGAAAATAGCCTTAATGTCATTATTCTGAAGTAAATTCCGCCGGCCAAGGCCGGATGTTTGGATATGTTTTCGAGATTGTATTTTTTTAATATATTCAAAGACTGCAGGTCGTCATGCTTCAATGAAAAGGCCGGCGCTCTGAATAAAGTCGGATTTTTGCCGGTGATTTGTTTTAAAATTTCGTTCGTCAGCGCGATTTCCCTTTCAAAATCCCCTTCTTTCAAATCGGGCAATGTTTTATGGGAATATCCGTGAGACGCGATTTCATGGCCTTCGTCGAAAATTTTCTTAATCAACCCGGGATATTTTTCCGCCAATTTGCCCAACACGAAAAACGTCGCTTTGACGTTCTGTTTTTTTAACAAGTCAAGCAATAATTCAGTGCTTTCGAGCACGTAATCAGGTCTTGTTTCCGCGTCTGGCGGCACGTAATCCTTCAAAAATTCGCTGTCATACCAGAATTCCAAATCAAATGTCAGGATCGCTTGCATAATTTTATTTTTTTATTTCTCTTCTGATCGCCGCGATCTGATCCGCCATCAGGCCGAACAGAAAAATCAACAACGCGGTGATAAAAAGGTATCCTCCGGACTTGGAAATCGTTTCAAAATGCGTTTTTATCAAATAATAAAAAATCATCGTTCCGGAAATCACAAATCCCGCGAACGATATCGGCAGAAATATTTTCAGAGGCGAAAAAAGCATGGTTAATCTTACAACCAAGATTACCGCGCTGATTCCGTCGGAAATTTTCAAAGAGCTTTTTCCGATTCTCTTGTTGATTTCGATCGGGACGTATTTTACGCTCAGTCCTTCTTTTAAAAACGCCAAGGTCGAAGTCGTGCTCAAAGAAAATTTATTCGGAAAAAGATGTTCATACCGCAAAAAATGTTCTTTCTTCAGCAATCGGAAACCGCAATTCAAATCGGGAATTTTTTTTCCCGCCAAATAGTTGGCGGTCAGCCTGATCAATGTTTTCCCCGTTTGCCGCCATTGCGGCCCTTGATACCCCTGTCTCGCGCCGACTATCATATCATACTGATCCGCGTATCGCAAAAATTCTTTTATGTATTCCGGGCGATGCTGCCCGTCCGCGTCAAAAAACAACAGCCATTCGTATTTGGCGTTTTTTGCGCCGGTTTTCAGGCTGGCGCCGTACCCCTTGTTTTCAGGATGATTGATCAGCCTTATCCCTTCGATTTTTCCCAGAATATCTTTCGTTCGATCCGTCGAGCCGTCATTGACAACGATGATTTCATGTTCAAGGCCAAGCGAACCAATCTCTTTTTTCAATCCCAGTATCACCTGCTCGAGGGAATCCATTTCATTGTACGCCGGAATAACAACAGAAATTTGAAGCATATGATTTTACAATAAATTAAATAAGTTCATCAAATCGTCGCTTTCGCCGCCGGGAAAGGAATCGTTTGGGAATAATCGGCGACGCAATGATTCCAAATCCGGGGGAGCATAATTCAACAAATGCTTGCGCAAGTCTTCTTTTGTTCTAAGTTTTTTTATGGTGCCTTCGTTAAAAACGGTCCAATCGCAACTGCCGTAATGCGGCGTCAGCGTGTTGTCAAAGTAAACATAATCCCGCCCAAGCGCCAAAACTTCAAACAGCGCGCCGCTCAAATTGGCGATAACAATATCGTTATTCAGAATATCCTGCGAAACATTGTGAAAATGACTGTCGGAAAAAATCAACTGAAAGTTTTTTTGACGCTCGGGGACATTGCCGATCAAGTATTTGAAAATATCGTTGTCAGAATAGCCGAACCGATTTCTCGGGACATCGGAGCCAGGGTGCGAACGAATGGTGACGGACTTGATTTGGACTTCAGACAATACCGCGAACACCTCGGAAAAAAAATCGTACAGCCGTTCGCTTTGAACTTGATAACGAAAAGAATCCATGGTAATGATCGATGGCGCCAGTATCAGAATTTTTTTGTCTTTTAACGAGTCGATCCTGTGGAGCGCCAGCGTTTTTCGAACGCAAATATTCGCCAGCGCCGCCGGCAGCGCCATGATGTTTTTCTCGTTAAAGCCGAGCTTGACGAATCTTTCGGCGTCCAAGCTTGAAAAAAACAAGGGAATCAGGCGATTTTCAACTTTTTCTAAAAAACGCGGGGCAAAATATTGATTGTTCAGGATATGATTGGACGGGAAAAGATAACAGCATACTCCCAAGTTGGCCAGCACTTGCGCTTGAAAAGGATGGCACATTTCCTGCAGGCACAAATCGATTTTCAATTTGCTGAATTTTTCAGAATAAAAATCAATCAATTTCATGAAATCGACAAGATGGTTTAAATAAAATATTCGGAGCTGCCGCGAAAAAAAATTGTTATGCTCATCACTTCCTTCTTCCAGCAATATTTGCACGCTCTTTGAATGATAAAGATGAAAATCGTCGCGCAATTTTCGATATTCGGATTTTTTCTCGTATGACGCGTACCAATGATAATAAAAAGGGTGTCGCAAAGAGTCAACCGCGATTCCTTTCCGAGCCAACCGGAACAGCAGGAAAATTTCATTAAGAATCCCCCAATGTTTCATGTCGGATTCGGGCTTGAAAGGGGTGGTGTCCGTAATGTAAACATTATATGAGCTGTCCGCGTCGGCAAATCTTTTGCGATAAAGGGGCATCAAGGATCTGAAGGCGTGCAAATACAAATTACGCTTTGATTTGCTGAATATTTTGAAAAACAGCTTTGATAAGCATTGCTTCAACGCCGATTTTATTTGGCGCAATTGATCTTTGATTTTCCGTTTTTTCGATTCGCCGTGATTAAAGGCGATGCGGCTGAAATTGCGCGTGGTTTGACTTTCATGCTGCTCTTTAAAAGACAGCCACGGATATTGCGCGTCGATCAACTCGATTCGCACGCGGCAGTCAGTCAAAAAATCAATTATCACATCCGGCATCACGCATGAGGCGGAGTGGTAAAACGTTATATCGACGTTGCCGCCGATTTTTTTTATTATCCTGGCGAAATGCAACAATAGATGGAAAAACGTTCTGATTTCATCGTGCAACGACGCGCCGATGGAAACATTCCGATAATCCGTGTAATCGGCACGCTTGTCAGACATAAACCATCCTGACGCGAATTTATCCAGGTCTTCGAGCATTTTGATCTTCTCGTCATAATTCAAAACAGAATCAAACACTTGCGCTTGTATTCCCTGTTTGGCCAAGTATTCCTTTAATATCGGATCGGAACAAATAGCGATTTGTTTTTGCGACACGATTGTCATATTGAATCAATTAGATTGCTTTTTGTGATTTTGGTTATTTCATTCATAATCCGCGTTGTCGCCATTCCGTCCATAACGCCGGTATAAGGCGCTAAAACTTTTTCATCGGTGAATTTCAAAGCGTAATTTTTGTCTTGCATAACGTTCTGAAAAATTCCTTCCAACTCGCCCTTCGTTCGCGCCATGGGCAATTCGCGGCAACTGCCGTCAAAGGGCGGATATAAAATCTGATTGCAAGGATGGTAAAATATAATCGGAATTCCCATGGCCGCGGTTTCGAAAATAGTTGTCGAGTAGCTGCCAAAATACAAATCATATTGAACGACGACATTTTGGAAATTTCGTTCCGTTTCTATTTTTATGTCCGAATAGCCGAGCCGCGACAAATACCAGCGGTAAAATTCGGGATTATCAGACGGATGAGGCCTTAGCGCCAGTTGCAAATTGCACTCATGGTTTCGATTGTAATCATTTATAACCGACAAAATGTCATTCAGGTATTTCTCGCTGTCGCCATAATGGCAATTTATATCCGCGGGGCTGAACGTGAACGTGGAAATAAGAATTTTTTTTATCGGATGTCGCGGATTGACAAACAGCCTTTTTTCCCTGGCGCGGTCAAATGTCTGGCAGCCCGTTACGAAAACATTCTTTTTGCCGTGAAAATAATTATCAAGATAACTGCTCCCGAAGCAGAGCACTTTATCGACCGATTTGTCTTCCACCATATGTCGCGCGCCAAACCAGCCGTTCATTTGCGCCAGGGTTTTTATTTGATGCTTCCGATAAAGATGAACAATCATTCGATTCTTCCAGTTCATATCCGAGCTTAGCAGCGCGCCGGACATTTTATTCTCGCTAATAAATTTATCGTGAGTATCAATGGCGTCGGCAATTTGCGCAAATGCATTCGTGACGTATTTTTGCAGCTGATTTGATATTATGCTTGCAATGGAATATTTTTTTCCATTCAATTCAATCGTTCCCATTCCGGACCGCATTGGCCATGATTCCAGATGCTTTAGATAATTTTGGATTGCCTTGTTCGCTTCCTGGTTGTCGCGCGATTTTTTTTTATCAGGCAGAATGCGCGCCCCGGAAAACAACAGTTTTGCGATCGGGAGTTTGTTAAGTTCGGAATATAGCGGGAAATATTCTTTTTGCGAGCATAATTGTTCTTTGATCTTGCTCAATTGCCCGCCGTTGTCGATGTAAACAAAGGTTTTTCGCGCTTTTATCGAACGAACTGCTTTTGACCAGAAATTAAGCAGCAAAATCAATATTTTTTTTGTCCTGTTTCGTTGATTTATATCGTGCCAAGCCAGCGCCTGGATGTCGACGCTGTTATTGCTTCTTCTGATCAAGTCGCTTTTGCTTTTATCAACGATGCCAAATTGCCCAGTCGTTTCAATCTTGATCTTCATTTGCGCCGCCAACTCTTCAAACAGCGCTTTATTTAAATCATCTGCGCCAATGATTATCTTTGCGGGATTAAACTGTTTAATCAAAGATAAAAAAGACAATGCTTCGCGGTAATAAAACAAAAAAACGCCGCAGTAAATCGCCGCGTGGTCGATATCGGCCAAGGACAACCCTTTGTATCCTGAATTGTCGCGGGTTTTATCAACGGAATGATTCAATGATTCGAATACGGCTTGTTCATTGTACTTTTGGCCGACGGCGCTGTCGATGAATTCGTCAAAATAAACAACGCGATATTTATCGGACTCGCTTTTTTCAAGCTGACTGCGCAATCTGACGGCGATAACATCGGCCTTGATTGACAAATCAGCATAATATTGAAATGACGGCAGGATTGCCAAAACGCGATTTTCCATTTGATTTTTTTGGGATAATTGATTAAAATCTGATTGATTCTCGGATTGATTCTAACTCTGGCGAAAACCCCTAAAAGTACCGTCTTTTCCGATATAAAGCTTTTCAGCCGTATCGATCGCGGCCTGATTTTTTTTCCTGTAATAATTATCAAACAAACGCTTATTCGCCTCAAATAGCGCGCGGTGGAAATCCTCGTCGCTCATGGTTGTGAAATTAACCGATAGCAAATCAGAGTTGATATGCTTGTTTTCATAGAAATCTTCGCAGTCTTTTATCAATCCGTTTTTGATCGCGAGATAATACAAGGCGCTGCCGGGATACGGCGTTACCGGCCTAATCGTTCGAAATTGTCCGCAATCATCGTATTTCAATAAAAATTCCACTCCTTTATTCAATGTTTCCTGGTTGTCGCCGACATTTCCAAATATAATGTTGAAGCCAGGGCTGATGCCCACGGCCAAAGTCGCTTCAATCCCTTTTATGATCTGCGCCGTCGTCAAAGCTTTGTTCATGCCTCGCAAAACTTGATCGTCCATCGCTTCAATCCCGTAATTGATAAATACGCAGCCAGCCCGCTTCATCAATTGCAATACGCCGGGTTCCGCATAATTCAACCGGCCGTTGCAATCCCATTTGATATCAAGGCCGGCCTTGATAAAATCATTGCATAAACTGATGGTTCTTTGAGCCGAAGACATCAGCAGCTCATCGCCAAAAGCAATATACGTAATCCCGAAATTTTTCTTCAAAAGCTTTATTTCGGCAATGATGCTTTCATTGCTTCGCGGCCGAAATCCCTCGTCCATGCGATAACAAAAAGCGCACTTGAAGCAGCATCCCCGGCCCGACAGCATGGGCATGACAAAATCAGTGTTAGCGACGTGCGGCATTCTCAAGAGTCGATAATATTCGATGGGAAATAAATCATAAGCCGGAAACGGCAACGAGTCGATATCCTGAATCAACGGACGTCTCTCATTGATAACAATATTTCCATTGTCCTGAAAAGCTATTCCGCGAACATTCCTTAACGATTTATGATTTTCAATGGCGTCAACCAATTCAACAATCGTGTTTTCACCTTCGCCGATCACCACCGCATCGGCTTTTGTTTTTTTAATAAAATATTCAGGCTCGGGCGCCGGGCCGTGGCCGCCGATAATATAAAACGGCCTTTGGTCGGAAAGATTTATCGCGTTTGAAATTGACAGCAGTTTTCGAAATTGATAATAGCCCGCAATGATGCTTACGCCGATTATGTCGAATTTATTGTTATTCAAATATTCGGTCAGATGCTCGTCGGGATAATGAAACTGATCCTGCTGGTAGATTTTGATTTCATGGCCAGCCTCGCGCAAAACCGCGGCAACATAAGCCAACCCTTGGGGAAACCAATGGATGAAAGATTGATTGTCGTACGCGACTAGCAGTATTCTCATTTTTTTAAGGTTATTATTTTAAAGGGTAATTTCTAAAATCTGCCACTAAAAAAATGTTCTTTTAATTTTAATATAGCGATAATTATGACATATTTGGAGTATTACTATTATTTGCCACCAAATTTATGTCAAAATTATTTCGTTGTCCGGCTTGCGCATACAC
>JAZDPK010000071.1:0-4058 GCA_043797615.1 Parcubacteria group bacterium | reverse complement strand
GTGATTTTCGACCGCACGCGCGAGAATCTGACCAAAGCCTCGAAATTTTCTTTTGAAGACCTGGTCAACCGCAGCATCAATGAAACGCTCGCCCGCTCGGTCAATACGGTCATGACCGTGCTCATCGCCTTGTTCGCCATTCTGATTTTCGGCGGCGAGTCGGTCCGGTATTTCGCGCTCGCCCTGATTATCGGCGTGGCGTCCGGCTGCTACAGCTCGATTTTCATCGCCAGCCCGATCGTGGTGATGTGGGAAAAGTGGAACAGGGAAAAAGCATTAAAAAACAGTTGATAAAGTTGATTGGTTTATTGTAGGGGCGAATAATTATTCGCCCGTACTTCATAAGTGATTTTTGCGCATTAATTTTTCAAAGGGAAATGAAAAGCCGCGGCGAGTGTTATCGCGCGGCTTTGAAAATCAAGAAATTTCTTTTGCCTTGCTTAAGTCAAGCGGCGACAGGTCGTTCGGCTCCTGGCCGCTGGCGATCATTTCCAGAATGTTGCCGAATTCCGCGATCAGTTCGTTGAAATCCGTGTAAAGCATTTTCCATTTAAATAAGGAATTATGCTCTGAATTCAAAAGGGCGATCTTGTCTTTTTCTTTTCTTTTCGCACTTTCATCGTCCTCAAGCACGAGAATGAGCACGCATTCGACGCGCATGTGCTTTGCCCGGTTCAAAGCGGCGTTGACTTTTGCCGGAGAATTCGGCGCGCCGTCGCAGATGACAATGCAAATTTTCTTGTCGAAGTCCGCGTCGCTCAAGTCGTCGAGCGCCAATTCCAGGGCTTCGCCCTGGCACGTGGTGTGCGCGGCTTCGAGCGTGACCAGGCCGTTGCCAGCTTCCGCTTTGTTGCAGTAATAAAATGAATCGTTGAATGCCCAGACCTTGCCCCTGAAAGTTTCCTGTCCGTCCAGAGCCAGGCAGAAGAGCACGCCGAGCTTTTTTATCTGGTTAAGCTGAATTTCGTTGATTGACGAGCTGATGTCGAGGACCAGGCTGATCGCCGCGCCCTGATATAATTGCGTCGCGTCTTCCTTATAAACGTTTTTAGAGCCGATGGCGATTCCAACCATATTGTTCATGTCCAGTTCGCCTTCATCAAGCCCGCGGATCTCGATTGTTTTTTTATCCGTTAAAACATGAAAACGTTCCTGCAATTCCGGCGCGAACATGCCCACCTGGATTGCGTATTCGTTGAATTGTTGCGGCGCCGGATCGACATTGATGACTTCAATTTCCCGCTCCTTGTCCGGACCGGCGCCGCGGCTGCTGTACGAACGGCTGCCTTCGCCGGCCACGATCCGCTCGGTGCCGGAGTCTTCCCTGATTTTTTGCGCGATCAGTATCAGGATTTCTTCTTCCTGCTCGGTCGGTGCCGGCCCTTGTTCTCGTTTTTCCATTTGCGCGGCGTATTTTTTAAAATTTTTTACGGCGCTGATATGCCATTTGAATTTGGCAAGCTCTGATTTGGTCGGCTTGGGATTCGGGAAGTTGGCGGAAAATTCCATTTGAACCAATTGGCGGAAAGCCGCATCGTTTTTCAGTTGCGCTTCCAATTTTTTCAGCTCGTCGCTGTCAGGGGTGAAAAGCATGTCCTTGATTTTTATCGCCAGCGCGAGGATTTGCTCGGGGCCGGCGGATTCGTCCAGGTTGACGCGGCGCACTTTGCGCATCGCTTCCAGTACCGGCTTGAATTTGGCGCGGGTTCTTTTTTTGCAGGCGTACAAGAAATCCTCGAATTGGTCTTCGATGCCGGCGCGTTGCTTCGGTAAAATATAATTCAATCTTTTCCAGATATACGCGGCAAAGCCGGGCGCGTCTTGCGCCGTTAGATCGTCGTCCTTGCGATCGAGCAGAATGTTTACGATTGTTTGCAATACCGTGCCGCCTTGCTTTTGCGCTCTGTTTAACAGATCCGAGGCGTAAGGCGAGTGGTTGATATGCCCGCCTTCGTGCAAGCCGATGCCGTAGCCTTCTTCCACCATATCCTGTTCAAAAGGGTATGGATTGAAATAAACTGTTTTCACCGCGTCCGTTGATCCGGCGTCGACCGAGCGGGTGGGGATCAGCACGAAGCTGCGGTTGATCAGGGCGCTTATCATGGAATGAAGTTTCTGCAGATGGAATTCGGTTTTTTTGAATTCCGGATCATATCTGTTGACTCGGGGAAAATCCGGGTCAACCGTGGCCAGCCCTTTGTTGTTTTTTCGGGCTAAAATTTCCTGGCGCAGTTTTAAGGCGTCCAATTTCCTTTTTTCTTTTTTCACTAAGCGCCGCAACCGCCGCTCTTCATGAAAAGTCAGCCTTTGGTTATTGCGTTTCATTATTGCCTCCTGCATTGTTAAAGTTCAAAAATTCAAGTTTCAAGTTGAATAATAACGCATCTTCCACTTGAAGTTTGAAATTTTGAAAGGGGGAATAAAGGGCGGGACTTCTGAAAGTCGCCGCCCTTGTTGTTTGCTAAGGCGTTTGCGTCGCGGCCGGCATGATTTTATTGATGCTTTCGGCGACTTTGCCTTTTTGCGTGGTCGCCTGATTGACGCTGCCGTCCAGTCCGGCCAGAAAAGTGTGTTCGCAAGCGTAGCGCGCGCCTTTGTTATGGCTGGCAAGGATGGCGGCGCGTCTGGTGTCGCGCGGCGACGGCATCGGCGCGATGTAGGCGTTGCCTTTGATCGAACGCCTGATTTCATTGGCAACCTGGACGATCAGCCTGGCGTCGGTTTCCGTCACTTTCGTTTCATTCATCAAAAAACCGATCTCTGTGTCCGGCGGCATAAATTCGATTTCCACCATTTGAAAGCGGTTGCGCATGGCGTAATCAAGGACATGGGCGCCGGTGCTCTTTCTCTCGTCATTGCGCGTGGCCAGGAAAATCACGTTCGTCGGCGCTTCGATAATCACCGTGCCGTCGATCGTCGTGATTTCCACCTGGCGCTGATCCGACAATAGCGACATGAGCGAATTATGCAAAACGCCGTGCACGCGGTTCAGCTCGTCGAATCCGATCGCGTAAGTTTTGTCAGGATGCTCTTTGGCTTCGGCCAGTTTTTCCGTGAAGCGCGATCTGATGTGGAAGGTTTTGCCTTGTTCGGCCGCGTCCGCGCCGAACCAGTCGGTGACCGCTTTCTTCGTGCCGCAGTCGACCTGGACGTAAATCCAGCCGCGGGCTTTGCTCAACCTTTCCATGAGTGAAGTCTTGCCGCAGCCGGGCAAGCCGTTAAAGCACACGTGCTCGCCGGCTTCCAGCCAGGCCTGGACGTTGAACAAGGTTTCCGGATTGATCCAGTGACCGGGAATGTCCTGGATGAATTTTTCGCTCAATTTGTCGGTCAGCGTGGCCAGCAAAATCCCGTTCGCGCTCGGCCGGAGCGACGCCTGCCAGATTTCTCCGAGCCGCGCTTTTTGTTTTCTAAAGCTGGCCGGCTCCACGAAAATGTCGGCGGAAGTCATTTGGCTCGGATCGATCGGCACGGCTTTCACTTTTTTGTCGTCTTTGACCAGTTTCACTTGAATACTTGCAATATCGCTTGCCAAAGGTTTTGTCATCGCGTCCTCCGATGTCTTTTGGAAAAGTTAATGAACAAATTCGCACGCAGCAGAAGATTTTTTATAAAATATTCTCTTGGGTGCGGCGAAACGCGATGCGTTTCGCCGAGAATTAAATTAATTCCGGTTTCCAGACGGCGGAAAAGCGGCGGAACAGCCATAACGAATCGAGGTCCAACAATCTGAGATGGCTTGACAAATAATTTTGTCAGCGATTTCAACAAGTTGTGAAACAGCTGTTTTCCGTTTGTCCTGGCTGTTTCAGGAAATCCCTAATCATATCCCATGGTTAGGGCATTTTCCTTCCGCTTCTTCCAAACTTTAAATCCTACTTTTTCCGATGCGGAAAAAGTCAATTGATTTCTTCCCGCCGAGGCGGGCAGTCTTTTCCGAAGAAAAGATCGACAAACCGGCAAATAATTTCAAAGAGCAGACTGGATTACAATGACGGCAAAAGGGGAATTTCCTTCACGTGAAATTCACGTGAAAGCGCTTGACAGCGGCAGTCGCC
>JAZDPK010000070.1:0-4557 GCA_043797615.1 Parcubacteria group bacterium | reverse complement strand
TAGTATAATTATCCCGAAGGGATCCCTTTGGGAGAATAATTAAATTCCTCGAATTTAGATTTTATTTTTTCTTAAGATATTCTCTCACCCCTTCCAAAATCCCCGTGCAAAAATATTGTTTTATATTGCGCTTTGTTATTTTCTGCCAGCGGTAGCCCAGATGCTCGTCGCTGATTTTTATTTTGCCGGCAAGGAGTTTTGCCTCGAAGAAAACATGGAGTATGCGCAATGCTTTTTTGCTGGCGGTCAGCCGAGCGGGAATCATGTGGCGGCTCAGAGCGACTGGCTTCATGTTCAACTTGATTTTCACTTTGCCGATTTCCTCGCCGATTTCGCGTATCAATATTTTATCGAACGGCATATTGAATTCGTTGTCATCGATTCTTCCGCCAGGTAGATCGTAGAATTTCGCGTAACTGCCGCTTAACAGGCCTTTTAAAATCAAAATTTCGTTTTTGTCGTTTTTAATGAGCGCTTTAAGGGAAATTTGGTAGAAATCTTTTTTTGGCATAAATTTTATTGAATAACACAATATTTATTATACTTGAAAAAATGTGGAAATGAAAGCAACCATTTACAATGTAATTATTCGCAGAAATACATTGTATTTATTTGAACTAGAAATAATTTGTAAAACCGATTTTTTTATGATATCATAACGAACAAGCAATGGCCACGTAGCCAAGTGGTAAGGCAAGGGTCTGCAAAACCCTTATTCGTCGGTTCAATTCCGACCGTGGCCTCCAATATAAATAGATTTATATATTCGTCGGTTTCCCGAAGGGATCCCTTCGGGACAATTCCGACCGTGGCCTCCAATTCACATATTAAGCTAGAAACAGCTAAAAAGCTGTTTTGTTTTTTTTGAAAAATTGCTATAATGGAAAAGGATTTGAAAGGCGAAACAGGGCGGAAAAATACACCCGGTAAACAGGGCGTTGATCCAATGAAAAATGTCTAGAAAATCAACCTTAATCAACTATAATAAACTTTAATTAACTTTCCGTTATGCCTGACGAATTGATTGACATTTTTAACGAATCCAACGAATTTATTGGCATGAAAAAGATGAAAAGCGAGGCGCACCGCGACGGACTGCGGCACCGGGCCGCGCATATTTGGATTTACAATTCAAAAGGCGAAATCCTTTTGCAATTGCGCGCCACGGACAAATTGTTATTTCCCGATATGTGGGATATTGCCGTTGCCGGGCACGTGGCGGCGGGCGAAGATCCGGCGATTTCGGCGTTGCGCGAATTGGAAGAGGAAATAGGATTGAAGGTTAAAAAAGAGGATTTACAATTTGATAAGGTTATAAAAGTTGAAGAAATTTATAAGAAGATAGACAATAAAGAATTTAATTACGTATATTTTTTAAAATTCGACGGCAGCATAGACGAATTGAAAAAGCAGGACGAGGAAGTGCAGGAACTTAAGTTTATGCCGATTGAAGAATTGGAAACGGAGCTGAAAAATAATTACAAAAAATTCACGCCGCACGGGCAATACTGGTTTGACGCGATCGGGGAAGTTAAGAAGAGGATTGGAAAAAGGGAATAGAAGGCATTAGAGGGTGCAAGAAGGGAAAGAAGGCTAAAGAAGATTACTAAGATGCGTTTTGCAGGACAAAAAAAGAAGTAAAGAAATTCCACCCGACTTCAGTCGGCGAATCCAATAATCAAGATAATATTTTCCGACTAAAGTCGGGTAGAAAATAATTTTATGACCAAAAATAGAAGCAAATTCATGATTGTCGACCCCGCACTAGTCGTCCTTTCGTCCTCCAGTGCAGGGCAAGTGGCAACGCAAATTTATGACAAAAAATAAACAAAAGTTCATGATTGTAGACGGCAACGCTATACTTCACCGCGCTTGGCACGCTCTGCCGCCGATGATTATCAAAGACGGCACCGTTGTTCACGCGGCGTACGGTTTTATTACCACGTTTTTCAAGGCGCTGAAAGAATTCAAACCTGATTTTGTCGCGGTTACTTTTGATCGCAAAGAAAAAACGTTCAGACACGAGGAATCAAAGGAATACAAAGCAAAGCGCGTCAAGCAGCCTGACGAATTGTACGCGCAGATTCCAATCGTCAAGGAAATACTGGCGGCGTTGAACATTCAAGTCTATGAAAAAGCCGGATTCGAAGCTGACGACGTTATCGGCACGCTGGCGCGTGCATCGCAAAAAAACGCGAAATCGGACATGCCTTCGCAAATGCTCCGGCAGGCAGGCGCGAAACAACCTGCCTCCGTTGAAACTCCGGCAGGCAGGCGCGAAATCCTTAATGTTATCGTCACCGGCGATATGGACACTTTGCAGCTGGTTGACGACAACACCTAGGTTTTCACGCTGCGAAAAGGCATGAGCGACACCGTGGTTTACAACGAACAAACGGTTAAAGAGCGTTATGACGGATTAGTCCCGTCCCAACTCATCGATTACAAAGGCTTGCGCGGCGATCCGTCGGATAATATTTCCGGCGTGCCGGGCATCGGCGAGAAAACCGCGATCGGACTGCTCAAGGAATTCGGAAGCATGGATGAAATGTATAAAGAAATCGGAGGAAAAGAATATAAGGAGCTGAAGATAGAAAGATATAAAGAGGTAAAGATGACGGAGCGGATTTTTAATTTACTGAATGATAATAAAGAAAAGGCGATGCAAAGCCGGAAACTGGCGGAGATAATTCGAAACGTTGACGTTGATTTCAATCTGAAGGATTGCGTACTGAAAACGTACGATAAAAACAAGGTGTTTGAGGTTTTTCAGCGGCTGGAGTTCAAGAGTTTGCTGAATCGGTTGCCGGAGTTTGGGGAAGAAGAAGGCGAAAGAGGGCATGAGAAGGCAAAAGAGGGGAAAGAAGATAATGTTGACGGGATTGGCGAGGCAGTAGATAAGCACGCGAAGCACGATTACAAACATGTGAGCGAAGAAAAAGATTTTGAAGCGTTTTTCAAGGAATTGAAAAAGCAAAAGGAATTTTGCTTTGACACGGAATCGACCGGGCTCGATGTTTTCACGGAAAAACTGCTGGGAGTAAGCTTTTGCTGGGAAAACGGGCGCGCGTTTTTTGTTGACGCAAAAAAAGACTGGCTGGAACGGTTAAAACCGATTTTCGCCGATGAAAAAGCGAGAAAAATCGGGCACAACCTGAAATTCGACGCGAAAATATTGAGAGTGAACGGCGTTGAAACCAATAATTTTTATTTCGACACGATGATCGCGTCATATCTCTTGAATCCGGGCACGCGGGCGCACAATCTGGACGACTTGGCGTTCCGCGAACTTGGCTATCAGAAGACGAAGCTGGCCCAAGTGTCGAAGAAGACCGGCCAGGCGTCGATCGAATTCATTGACAAAGGATCGTTGTCCGATTATTCGTGCGAAGACGCGGATTACACTTGGCGCCTGGTTGAAAAATTAAAGCCGGAGCTGGAAAAGAACGAAATGTGGCCGCTGTTCGAAAAAATCGAGATGCCGCTGATCGAAGTCTTGATCGAAATGGAAATGAACGGCGTTAAAATCGACACGGATCATTTGAAAAAAATGTCGAAATCGGTCAATGCGAAGATCGCGGGCTTGACGAAAAAAATTCACAAATTGGCCGGCGAAAAATTCAATATCAGTTCGCCGTTGCAATTGAAAAAGATTTTGTTTGAAAAATTGAACTTGAGCAAGGAAGGGCTGGGCAAAACAAAGACCGGAATTTCCACGGCGGCCGGCGAATTGGAAAAACTGCACGACCTGCACCCGATTATCGAGTTGATTGAAGAATACCGGGAGTTAACTAAGTTGGAATCAACGTATATCGATGCTCTGCCGAAATTGATCTGCAAGAATACTGGTCGGCTGCACACTGATTTTAATCAGACGATCACCGCGACCGGCCGTTTGTCGTCGTCAAATCCGAATCTGCAGAATATTCCGATCAGGACGCCGCTTGGCAAGGAAATGCGCAAAGCGTTCATCGCGGAACCGGGCAATTGGCTCATTTCCGCCGACTATTCGCAGATTGAACTGCGAATTATCGCCTGTTTGTCCGGCGACAAAAACATGATCAAGATTTTCGAACAAGGATTGGACATTCATCGCGCCACGGCCGCAAAAATTTTCAACGTTCCTCTTGAAAAAGTGAACGACGACATGCGGTCGGCTGCCAAGGAAGTGAAATTCGGCGTGCTGTACGGCATGGGCGCGTGGGGATTGGCCCGCCGGAAAAAGATTTCACGCGAAAAAGCCAAGGAATTCATTGATAAATATTTCGAAACGTTTTCCGGCGTGAAAAATTACATTGAAAAAATGAAAGACAGCGCCCGGGAAAAAGGCTACGCCGAAACGATGTTCGGCCGGCGCCGATATCTGCCCGAAATCAATTCTGGCGTCCAGCAGATAAGAGCGGCGGCCGAGAGAATGGCGATCAATATGCCGATTCAGGGAACGGCGGCGGACTTAATAAAGATTGCGATGGTGGAAATACATCAAGAAATCAAGAAAACAAGAAATCAAGAAAACAGCAAAACAATAAAACAACAAAACAACCGAATAAAAATGCT
>JAZDPK010000056.1:0-4797 GCA_043797615.1 Parcubacteria group bacterium | reverse complement strand
ATTTATGAAATGCTTAAAATCTTATACACCGAACGAACTGCTTTTGCTATATCGCGAAAAACAAAAAAACAGCCCTAGTGCTGTTTAAAACATTTGATTTCTGAATTTGCAGGTGTTCGACTTCACCCCTGCGCGCGGGGAGCAAGGAAGAAGCGGAAAAGCATCCGAAAAGAAATAGCGTCAAGCACGCTACCATTATCTATAAGTGCCCGATTGACGACATTGAAACTCAAGGCGATCTTCTCCCGTGGCACAGGAAGCGCATCGCGCAGCTGCGGGAAGAAGCGAATCAAGTTAACATCAATAATCCTTAAGACATCAAGCTCTTGACCGAATCGGCCGGGAGCTTTTTAATTTGGGAAATTGGATGTTGTCAGGACATGCCCACACTCTCCGCCTTCGCATAAAGCTTCTGCCTTCGTTGAAACTTCGGCGGACAGGTCGGCGGACAAGAAAGTGCGGGGTAAGGGAGCGGAAACAAAAGAAGCCGTAAAAAATTCCGGCTTCTTTCTTATTTGAACTATAAAAACATTTAACGACAAAAGCTATTGACGATAGGCGAATAATGACATATTCTTAAATGGACAAAAGGAGGTTTTGAAAATGAACGTTAAATTGCAGTGGTTTCATTATTTGTTCCTTTCAACGGTGTGGCTGGTTCTGCCGGCGCTTGACGCTTTGGCCGTTTGGTTTTCGTACGACCGCTATCCGACGATCGCCGAAGCATTGCTTTTGGCGTTTCCAATGTTTCTGTGTAATGGAATTTTCATCACGCTGAAAACCGAAGAAAAATGGAAGCGGCACAACATTCGGAAGTTGAGCTGGTCTGGCTACAATGCGGTTTGTTTCTTTTATTTTCTTCCCAGCCTGCTGTGTTGCGTCTTTATGCTCATGACGAAGAATCAAAATGCGATCGCCTGGCTTTGCATGTGCCTGCCTTTGGCCATACTCCTCGGCGCATTTCTGGCTGACAAAGCAAATGAGATTTTTTCACTCAAATATAAGAATACGAGCATCGTCTGAATCAGCGTCAAGCGCAAACAAAAGAAGCCGGGAAAATTCCCCGCTTCTTTTTAATTTTCGTTTACAATAAATATTTTTGGTATGAAGCGGCAAAGGCAATTCATTGCGATAATTTGTCGTGACCAATTCAGGTGCGGATGCAATCCGCACCCGCGCGCGATTAACGCGCGTATTCGATCACGCGATTCTCGCGGATCACCGTAACTTTGATTTCGCCCGGATATTTTAATTCCGCTTCGATGTCCTTGGCGATCAGCTCGGCGAGTTTGTGCGCTTCCAGATCGGACACTTTGTCCGGCTGGACAAAGACTCTGATTTCGCGGCCGGCCTGAATGGCGTAAGTCTTCTCGATGCCCGGCTGGCGCTGGGCGATCTTTTCCAATTCCTCCAAGCGTTGCAAGTATCTTTCGTAAGTGTCTTTTCGCGCGCCCGGCCTGGCGCCGGAAATGGCGTCCGCCACTTTGACGATGATCGATTCGATCGTCGTCGGGTTGTCCTCGTGATGGGTTAAAATCGGCGCGATGATTTCCTCTGGCAATTTGAATTTGCGGGCGATGTCGCGGCCGATTTCCGGGTGCGTTCCTTGAATCTCGTGGTCAACCGCTTTGCCGATGTCGTGCAGGAAGCCGGCTTTTTTCGCGATGACGGCGTTCGCGCCGAGCTCTTCCGCGATCAATGCGGACAGATGCGCCACTTCGATGCTGTGCTGGAGAACATTCTGGCCATAGCTGGTGCGGTATTTCAGGCGGCCGATGATTTGGACGAGCTTCGGATCAAGGCCGGCAATGCCCACTTCGTAGCACGCTTCTTCGCCGGCCTTTTTAATATCGATGGCGATCTGCTTTTTCGCTTCTTCGATCGCGTCTTCGATTTTCGCCGGATGAATGCGGCCGTCCAGAATCAATTTCTCGAGCGCTTTCTTCGCCACTTGGCGGCGGATCGGGCTGAAGCCGGAAATGGTGATGACCTGCGGCGTGTCGTCGACAACGATTTCCGTGCCGGTCAATTGCTCGATGCTCCGGATGTTGCGTCCTTCGCGGCCGATGATGCGGCCCTTCATTTCCTCGCTTGGCAGGTCGACCACGGTCGTGGTCGATTCCACCGCATGGGAAACCGAGCAGCGCTGGATCGATTCGGACAGGATCTTGGTCGCTTTTTCGTCGAATTTTTCCGTGTTTTCTTCATCCAATTTGCGCAGGCGGCTCATGAGCGCTTCCTCGGATTCCTTTTCAACGTTGCGCAGAAGCACGTCCTGCGCTTCCTTCTTGTTCATTTGCGCGATCTTTTCCAATTTTTGCAGCTGCTGCTCTTTGATCGACTTGATCTGCTCTTTGACCTCGTCGATCTGCTTGGCTTTGTCCTGCAATTTCGTCTGCTTCGATTCGAGATCGAGCAATTTTTGGTCGAAAAGGGTTTCTCTCTTTTCCAAACGGCTCTGCAGGTTCTGCATCTCGCGGCGCCTGGCGGTTTCCTCCTTTTTCGCTTCGTCGATTATTTCAAGCGCTTTGTCTTTCGCTTTCATCAGTATCTCGCGCTCTTTTGATTTCGCTTCTTCCACGGCCGCCTGCATCTTCGCTTCGAGCGAATCAGCTTCGGTCTGCGCCACTTTTTTTCTGGCGAAGTAGCCGGCGACCAGGCCGGCGACCAGGGCCGCTCCGGCGATTATCGGATAATACATATAAAGGCCTGCTTTTCGGGGCAAGATGTTTTTCGCGAAATAGACAAGCCAAAAATATTGTTTATTTTTTTATAAACAAATGAAGTTTGAAAATGATTTTTGGCTTTGGGTTCTCATCTGAAGTATATTTCCGCTTTGCAACGGAAAGAAGTTTAATGATTTTCCTTTGTCTATCGCGGCGAAAAGCACCAGTGCGTTCGAAAGCATGTTAATTTTTAATCGTAATGGCATTGTAACAGGTATTGTTTTTGTTGGCAAGTGTTGCAATGCCAACCGCTATTTGACAGGTATGCGCATATTAAATGATACGAATATAATAAAGTTAAGAAACAATAAAACAACTAAATTATGATAAAATAAGCGAAAAAGATTGACAAAATGCAAAATGTATGATATAATATTTTGTTTTCCGTTCAATAACAATTAAACCGGAGGTAAAGAATGCAAAAGGTAATTTTTCTAATGTTTGTGATCGTCAGTGGATGCGGTGCGTACGAGCCGGTGAATACGCTCGCCGAGTCGCTCATCGACTCTAGCAGTGTGAGCCAACCGGCTGATTTTCAGCGCTATGGCCACGAGCGGCGGCAGACGCTTGGCCAATTGCTTGGCATTATCTGCCCGTTGCGCACAACAAGCGCGGCCGAACAGACCGTTGACGAGGAAGGGGCGGAGACGTCAATCTGCACGGAAATGCAGTGGCAGATCCCGACCGTGCTGTGCGGCGCGTATGAAGAAGGCCGGCCGTGCGAGGACTACAATCCTTGCACATTCGCCGACGTCTGCCACAACGGAGTGTGCGCCGGAAACTGGTACACGTACTGCATCCCGTGCCGCCGCGACAACGACTGTTGCGGACCGGCGTTCTGCTCGGGCGATCCGGCGGACAACTATGCGCGCGGGCACGCCATTCGGACGACTGGCCTTTGCATTGCCGGTCGGTGCGAACAGCGGGCGGAAACATGCGCCAACGGCTGCGCGCATCCGAACGGGTGTTTCTAACAACTTCCAACAAGGAGAAAATGGATGAAACGGTATATCGTGTTCGCGTTCGAAGGATTCTCTGCCAGTGGCGGCTGGGGCGATCTTTTCTCCACTGAAAAGGGAGAATCGTCGTTCGGTACGATTGAAGACGCAGAAGCCGCTGCTGTCGAGGCAAAGAGACATGGGTTATGTGATTGTGTGCAGATCGTGGATCTGCATACCGGTCAAGAAGTTCGTTTAATGGGCGAAGAAGTTCGTTCTGAAAACGAAAAAGAAAAACCTCCCCAAAGCTCTGTCGTTATTAGACGGCGAGTTGGAGAGCCTGACAAGAAAGTCTCCTAAAAAGGGAAAAAATGAAAAGATTATTAGTCGTTTTCCTGTTCATCTTCACCGCCTTCATCATCTACTGCGAACTGCGCTATTTGGCCAACGCCGAACAACAGCGGCAATCCCGCCAACATTCCTCCGCAACACGGCCGCGCAAATAACGCGAGCCGCCCGCCTGCCTGCCGTTAGGTAGGCCTTGAACCGTTCGAAGCAATGCTTCGGCGGTTTTTCTTTACCCCGCATTTTGAATGCGGGCGTGTCTTGATAAATTACCGCACCGTTTACGGTGGGGGAGACAAAAAAAATCCCTGCCTACCACCTATGCCAAGGCTCCGGTGGTCAAGAAAGGCAGGGGTAATTAACTTCGGACAAAAATTATGACAATTGGAAAACGGAAATACGCATGCGCGCTTCATCCTTTGTTCCGCAAGCCTGCCTGCGCAGGCAAGCTCAAACCATAAGCCGGCAATTGATTATTCGCAAATCCAACCCGCTAAAATACAAAGCTTCAAAAACTAACTAAAGTGTCCAGATAGGACATTTCTATTTCACCTTTACAATTACCGGGCGCGCCTTGACAAAGCAATTTCGATGCTGTATAATGACATATTGCGTTAATTGTTCCTTAAATCTAAAAAAAGGAGGTATCGAATGAAAAAAGATCAAACAGTTTTCGAAGTTGTTCGTCGTGTCCGCATTGATGTTGGCAAAGTACTTTCCTTGTCAGGAGATTTTTTTCGCGCCAACGGGCTTGCGAGCTTAGCCAAGGCCTTGCCGCCTAGTGCGCG